>NZ_QODJ01000010.1:0-118269 GCF_009935965.1 Pseudomonas sp. L13 | reverse complement strand
GTAAAAGCGGAACCCTAAGTGGCCGTTACCGCAGGAATGGATATGTACTCGGTATAACTGCGTCGACTGTCAGGCCGCCATCGCAGGCAAGCCAGCTCCCACATTTGGATGGTGGTGTGTCAGGTAGATCAGCGTCGACTGTCAAGCCGCCATCGCAGGCAAGCCAGCTCCCACACTGGCCATATAGTGCCCCCAGGGGTGAGTCGTTCGTCCTTCAGGCAGCGATGCCCTGGATACGAAACCCCCAGCGCGGGAAATGCACATGCACGGTACCACCGCGCTCATCCGTGCGACGCAGGATCAGCTCTTCACGCCCGACGAACAGCAACTCCCCGACCACCGGATCAACGCCATAGTCGATAGCCGCAATGGTCACCTCCTGACCCGCCTTAAAGCCGTTCAAATCCTCGAACACCTCATCCGGCAAGGGTGCCGGCGTAGCGTTGCGGGCGATGTCCAAGGCCTGCTCTGCGGTCATCTGGCTGGCAGTGCCGTGACCAAAGCCCAGCACACGCCCCAGCCAGGCCAGCACGGCCGGGTAAGCATCCACCAACGGTGCGGTGACTGGCGTAGCCTTGAGGAACCACAGCGAGTGGGCCAGGGCAAAGTCGGCAATCGACGGAGCGCCGAATAGGAAGTCACCGGACTCCCGCTGCAACTGTTGCTCCAACCGCGCCATGATCGCCGGCCACTGATGCTTGGCCAGTTCAGCCGGGAGCTTGCTTGCCGTGCCGCCACTGAACAGCGCGGCGCGGTCAGCGATAAAGGCCTTGATGGCCTCGGGCGGTAACTTGCCAAAGCGCACCGCCACCGATTCGGGCTGGAACACCAGGCTGACGGCATGGGCGAACACCACGCTGTCGGCCCAGGTGGCGAAGGTCTGGGTGATCATTTCCTGGCCCAGCGGAAACAGGGCCGGCGAGGACTTTTCCTGCTCCAGGCGGCGAGCGATCAGGGCGGTGTCGCAATAGATATCCGCCCCCACCTGCAGCACCGGAGTTTTGCGGTAGCCGCCGGTCAAGGCCGTCAGGTCGGGCTTGGGCATCACTGGCGAGATGTGTACGGAATGCCAGGACAGGCCTTTAAAGCCCAGCAACAGTCGCGCTTTTTCCGCAAAGGGTGAGGTCGGGTAATGGTGCAGGATGAGCTCAGACATACGGGTTTCCGCTTGGCGAGTGAGCGAGCAGATTACCGTGCAAACGGTCCTGGCTGCGTGATGGGAACCTATCAGTCAGAGTGATGAGCCATTTGCGGCCAGGCATTCCTTGGCGCTCTTCTTCAACTTTTTGATCAGGCGCTCCTGACGCAGCGCCTCACCCTTGCTCGCGCATTGCTCGGTGTACACCAGCGCCACTGCCGGGCTGGACAGAAAAAATCGCGCGCCCTTGCCGCTTTGGTGCGAAGCGAACCGGCGTACTGGGTCGTTGCTGATGCCGCAATACAGCGCGCCATTGGCGGCGCGCACCAGGTAGACGTACCAAGGCTTGGGTTCAGGCGTACTCACGGACAGGTTCGGCAAGGCAAAGGGGCGCGCAGTTTATCAACGACTGGCCTGGAATGCCTTCAGGCCTTTGTTCGCCTGGGCACGCACGGCGTTGCGTACCAGCGGCGTCCAGCCCAACAGCAGGCCCTTGGTGCCCAACGCCTGGCGCGACCAGCGCCACAGGTCGAAGTGGTCGTGGTGCTCGCAGATCTTGCCGTCGCGCAACACAAAACGCGCCTGGATATCGTTGACCACCGTATTGCCGGTTGCACTGAACAGGTAGGTGGCCACCCAATGCGCACTGCCGGTGCGCTCGTCGCTGCGCACCTGGTCGAAGGTCAAGGAAAAGTCCTTGGCACGGGTGGTGAGCATGCGCCACATGTCCCCTGCGTCACGGCCTCGCAGTTCGCCGAAGGCCGGGTCGCTGAACACCACGTCATCGCTGTAGCAGGCGACCATGGCCTCGGCATCCAGGCGCTGGAAGGCGCTATAGAACTGGTTGATCAGGGCGTTATGGGCATCACTCATGGGCAGGCTCCGCGGGCGTCAAAAGAGTAGGCGCACGATAAGCCGCCCAGGCCGTCATGGCTACTGTCATTCGCCACGCAAATAAGCGCGCTACGGCGCTATCCCGGTACTGCGGGCATAGGCGAACAAGTCAACGTCGGTGGAAATACTCAGGCGCTGCATCGCCGTGCTTTTCTGCTTGCTGATGGTGGAGATGCTGCGGTTGACCTGGGCGGCAATCTGGCTGACGGTCATGCCGCTGGCCAGCATGCGCACCACTTCGCGTTCCTTGCCGGACAACTGCGGCTCCTGGGATTGATCGCCAGTTCCGGCTTCCACAAGTTGTACCCGCAGGCATTCACTGGCGAAGGTCTGGCCAGCACACACCGCCTTGATCGCCAAGGGCAACTCCTTGGCCGAAGCACTTTTGGCGACCACTGCCCTGGCGCCGTGGGCAAAGGCTGCGCGTAACGTGGCGACGCTGGCGAACATGGTGACCAGTATCACCGGCAACTGCGGATACTGGCGCTGCAACAGGCCCAACAAGCAGTAGCCATCGGCCTGCTGGCCGCCTGGCATGGCGAAGTCTGTGACCAGTACGTCGCACGGCGTGCGACTAAGCACGCCGAGTAACTGATCAGGACCATCGGCTTCACCGACCACTTTGCACTTGCCATTCGCCTCGATCACGACTTTTTGCCCGACCCGGACAATAGGGTGATCGTCAGCAATAATTACTCGAAGCATAGGCACCCACGAATGATGGCAACTTGAATCCGCGCAAAATACCTCTGCCTGCGATCATCAACAACTGCTAACAAAGAGGCGCTTGCGGCCGAACCCAATGTTCAGTAGTGGCTGTTTTTTGGACTACAACACAATAGGAAAATACCTACAGCCAAACTTAGACTTACGACCAGGTAAAACGCTCTGCAACAGCATTCTTCACAACTCCGACAGATACTCCAGATAAGCGCACAGCCGTGCTTCAAAGACTTCCAGTTGCACCTTGTGCCTAGCGACACCCTCGGCCTGGACCTGCTCGATCAAGCTCACGGCACTGGATTCCAACCCCGTGCCGCCCAGAAATACCAGGCTGCCCACCAGCCGATGCAGACGCTCGGCAGTCAATGGCGCATTCAACGTCACACGGGCATGACGCAACACCCGCTGGTCTTCCCAGGCCTCCATCAACAGGGTTTCCAGCATTTGGTCGACGACCCGGTCGCTGCCAAACGTGCTCACAAGCGTGGCACGGGTGGGCCAGTTCGTCACCGCAGCAGCAGCGTATGGCTCGACATAACAGCCCTCGCCGCCCGGCAACCAGCGCACCAGCACGGCGTGCAGTTGTTCAAGGGTCAGGGGTTTGAGCAGCCAGGCATCCATGCCGGCCCGGCGGCAACGTTGGGGGCTGTCGTTTTGCAGGTTGGCGGTCAAGGCAATGATGGGCACCCGCTTCAACCCCTGCTCGCGCTCATGCTGGCGAATCGCACGAGTCATGCTGTAACCGTCCATGAAGGGCATCCGGCAATCACTGATCACCAGGTCGAAGGGCCTACTGGTAAAAGCGTCCAACCCCATGAAGCCATCGGTGACCAACGCGTGTCCGAGCCCCAGTTTTTGCAGCAGCCAACCCAGCAACAGGCGATAGGCTGAATGATCCTCCACGACCAGAACATTCAAGTACTGCCAATGAGGCGGGGGAGAAAAAGGCGGTTTGACTGTCCGGCTCGCTCCTGCGGTTGAACCTCCTGGCGAACCCATCAGTACCTCTTTGTGGTTATTAGTTCGGCAGCCATCCGGGGCACTGATACAGCAATGCCAGGCGCACCCTTTTGATTGTTATCGGCTTTAAACCTATAACCTTTTGAATGGCTTTACGCCGATACAACAACTACGAAAAATGCCGCGAAAATCTACCGTCCCGCTCTGCGCTTACACCGCAACCCGCCAATGTCGTATTAGTTGTATTTCCCCCTCGCAGCCCCCTCGCTAAATTGTGCCCACCCCAAAAGAGGGACGGATTGCCACTCCCCGGCACCGCAAAAAACACTGAGACCGCCGCCACGCCAACCACTCGCCCACACAGGGCCGAGCGCTGACCTGTACGCGTTTCTATCTGCCAGACTGCAATGGAACAATTGGAAATGAAGACCCCTGTATCCCTGTTGAGCAGTGCCCTGCTGCTCGCCATGACATCTTCGGTGTTCGCCGCCAGCAGCGTCGATCTGAGCGTCAAAGGGTTGATCACGCCCAGCGCTTGTACACCCAGCCTGCCAGGCGATGTCGACTTCGGAAAAATCGCAGCAAAAGACCTGAATCTCGACAAAACCACCTCGCTTGAGCGCAAGACCCTGCCACTGAGCGTCAACTGCGAGGCAGCAACCCTGTTCGCCATCCAGCCCATCGACAATCGAGCCGGCTCAGCCATTTACGGCAAAACCTTTGGCCTGGGCATGATCAACGAAAACCAGAAGCTGGGCATGTATCAGTTGGGCTTTGGCAACCCTGTCGCCGAAACCCCGTCCACTCTGCTGGCCATGTACGACGCCGACGGTCTGTGGCAAACGCTTTACCCGGACGACGGCATCGCGCCCAACGACCTGGTGGCCCTGGGCAGTCGCGCTGAAAGCGGTTGGGCGCCGCACCCGATCAAGGATGCGCTCATGGATGTGACGCTCTACACAGTGATTGCACCGGCAAAAGACCTGACATTGACCGACGACGTAGCGATCGACGGATCCGCGACCTTTGAAGTCAAGTACCTGTAATGGACGCTTGCATCATGAAAACCTCCCTGTCCCTGTTGAGCGGTGCCCTGTTGCTTACAATGGTGCCCTCGGTGTTTGCCGCCAGTAGCGTCGACCTGAGCGTCAAGGGCCTGATCACACCCAGTGCCTGCACCCCCACGCTGGCCCAGGGCGGCGTCGCCGACTACGGAAAGATCGCCGCCAAGGATCTGCGTGAATACCAATCCACGCCCCTGCCGGCTACCACCCTGCAACTCAATGTGAGCTGCGAGGCCGCGACGCTGTTTGCACTCAACGGTGTGGATAACCGCGCCGGTTCCTCAGACAGTCCCGACGATTACTCCTATGGCCTGGGGGTCATCAACGACACAGAGCGGGTCGGCAACTTTGTCATCATTCTCAGGGATTACCTCGCAGACAGCCTGCCAGTGAGCAAGTTGGTCTCAAGAGACAACGGCGCCACCTGGAACGAGAACAGTGAGGATGCCATCTGGATGCGCGGCCGACTCACTGCCTTCGGTAACAACGCCAACGGAAACTGGGCGCCCATCGCGATCAAGACACTGAACAGCAACCTGGTGGTACACCCCTTTATCGCCGCGTCCAGTGGGCTGACTCTTACCCAGGAACAGCCCATCGATGGCTCTGCCACCCTGGAAGTGGTGTACCTCTAACCCTTCATCTTCGCACTAAGGACGGTTCAAACGATGACTTACCTGCGCGCTGTTCCCTTGGCCGCCTTCTTGTTGGGCACCTCATCTTTCACCCTGGCCGCCAGCAGCCAGGACCTCACGGTCAAGGGCATCATCACGCCCAGCGCTTGCGCACCCACAGTCTCCAGTGGCGGCACGGTTGACTTCGGCAAGGTCTCGGTCAAAGACCTCAATACCGATACCTACACCGACCTGCCCCGGGAAACCCTGCTGCTGAGCGTGCGTTGCGAAGGCCCGACGTTTTTTACCCTGAACACCATCGACAACCGTGCCGGCACCACCGCCAGCCATTTCAGCTGGCATGGCCTGGGCATGACACCCAACGATGAAAAAGTCGGCGATGCCGGGCTTGGCCTGTACATGCCAGTGGCTGATGGTACCGCGGTACGCACCATCACCTCCCGGGATGGCGGCGTGACCTGGATGCCTTCGGTCATGCTCAGCCACACCTTGCTGACGGCGGTCGCCGACAACGACGGCCTGGCGCCGATTGCGGTGCAGGAGCTGGACGCCGAAATACGCCTGATCACCCACATCGCCCCCGCCAGCAACCTCACCCTGACCGACGAAGTGCCCATCGACGGCCACGCCACCGTGCAAGTCAATTACCTCTAAGGAGCCTCCCGATGAAAACCCGATTGACCACCCTGGCCGCCAGCGTACTGCTGCTCAACTCGGCCACCACCTTCGCCGCGTCCAGCGTAGACCTGGCCGTCAAGGGCCTGATCGTGCCCAGTGCCTGTACGCCGAGCCTGTCCGCCGGGGGCGTGATCGACCACGGCAAGATTTCCGCCAAAGATCTGAAACCGGACAACCCGACAAGCATCGGCAACCATACCCTGGTCCTGGACGTCAATTGTGACGCGCCGATCCAGTTTGCCCTGCACTCGATCGATAACCGTGCATCCTCAAGTGTCTCTACCTCTTCGAGTTACGGCCTGGGCTTTATCAACGACACCCAGAAACTCGGTGGATACCAGATCGGGTTTGCTAATCCACTTGCCGAGGATGGCGTAGTGGTGCAACCCATTGCTTCGCTTGACCAAGGGAATACTTGGTACAAAGAGAATTCCTGGGATCCGAACCTGTACATGGCGGTTGCCGCAATGGATGACGACAGCCAGCCACTGGCGGTCAAAGACCTGCGGGTAGATCTGCAGGTGAATACCTTCATCATGGGCACTGCGGGCCTGGACCTCAGCAATGAGGTAACCATCGACGGCTCCGCCACCCTTGAAGTGAAGTACCTGTAACCCATGGCAGCCCATCCCTTGAACGCCGGCAGGCATGGGCTGCGCCTGGCGTGGCCCGTGCTTTGCCTGGCCGCGATGGCCAGTGCCCACGGGGCGTCGGCCGTCGACCTCAGGGTCACCGGCCGAATTACCCCGGACGCCTGCCATATCGAGCTGGGCCATGAAGGCAACGTCGATCACGGCAAGATTCCTGCCCACAGCCTCAACGCCGACGAGTTCACCGTGCTGCCTGTCAAGGTGCTCGATCTGCGTGTGCAATGCGCCAGGCCCATGCTGTTTGCGCTGGTCGGTATCGATAACCGCGCCGACTCCTCGTCGGCACCCGATTATTTCTACGGCTTGGGCAGGAACATCCACGTCCCCGAAGAGCGCCTGGGTTCTGTGGCGTTGGCCTATCGCAACGCGGTAGGCGATGCGCAGGCCATGCAGGTCATGGCTTCCAGCGACAACGGTGAAACCTGGTCACAGGAGCCCAATGCCTACCCACGGGCCTACATGGCCTTTGCGCCAGTCGGGGACCGCCAACCGGACTTCATCGGCCAGTTGACCGTCCAGGTTCAGGTGAGCACCGCCATCAACTTTTCCCAGTACCTGACCCTGGACCAGGAAGTCCCACTCGACGGCGCCATCGTCCTGGACCTGCGCTACCTCTGACCGATCCCTTTTTTGGCTAATGGAAACCCGTCATGACGACGATATTCTCAAACACCGCTGTCGGCCTCATTGCCTTGCTCTTGGTACTCGGCGAGCGCGTAAAAGCCGATGGCATGGTCCCGGACACCTCCGTGGTGATCGTGCATGAAGCCGAAGGCGAAGCGTCCGTGTCGGTGACCAACACCGACAGCCAGCTCGCCCTGCTGCATGTCACCCTGCAGGATATTCCGGAAGACACCGAGCCGCTGTTGGTAGTGACCCCGCCACTGTCGCGGGTCGAAACGTCCAAATCCCAACTGGTGCGTTTCATCCTGCAAAACCAGAAGCCGTTACTCACCCAACGGCTTAAACGCGCAGTGTTCGAAGGCATGCCCCAGGGCCGCGCCGCCACGGCCGCCGGGCATGCCCGCGTGGGCGTGACCGTGCGCCAGAACCTGCCGGTGATCGTGCACCCCAAGGGCCTGGCACCCAACCGCACGCCCTGGACCGACCTGACCTGGACACTGCGCGACGGCCAGTTGCAAGTGCGCAACGACACGCCGTATGTGGTGCGTCTGGCGCAGGAGCTGTTACTGCTGCCAGGCGACGGCAAGGCCCTGCTGCCGCGTACGTATGTGCTGCCCGGCGAAGCCTTGAGCGTGCCGGCCAGCAGCAGCCAGGCCAAGACGGTCAGGCTGCAGCCGGCCACGGTGTACGGGTTTGCGGTCAAGGCTTACGACGCACCGATCAGCTTCTGACGGAACACCCCAGGCGGCGTACCACCCTGCGCCGCCTGAGTAATGAAGTGACGGCTTATTGATCGTCACCAGAACGCCCGGCCCACAAGGCCTGTGCGTTCACTACTCGAGTACCTTGCGTGAAAACAGTATTGAGTTACCGTGACGGCGAAGCCGTGCCCGATCCCCTTGCCAGCCCTGCCCTGGCGCTGGTGTTGCTGCTGTGCGCGCTCATACCGGCCAAGGTGTGCGCCGAAGATTCCAGCCCGTCCGGCTTCGATGCACAGACCTTGCAACAACGCGGCATTGACCCACAGCTGGCCAGCCTGTTGCTGGCCGCACCGCGTTACGCGGCCGGGCAGCAGACCGTCAACCTGCGCGTCAACGGCCAGCGCCGTGGCCGGCTGGCGGTGAACTTCGATCAGCAAGGCAATCTGTGCTTTGACCGCGCCTTGCTGGACGCCGCCAATCTGATGCCGCCCGCTGAAGTCCAGGGCTGCGATGATTTTCTTGCGCGCTACCCGCAAACCCTGGTGGAGCCAGACCCGGCGACACTGACGGTGTCGCTGGTGGTGCCCACCGACGCCCTGCGCCCCGTGCAGCAGGATATCTCCGGCTACGAAACCGGCGGGTTTGCCGGCCTGCTTAACTACGACCTCAGCGGCTTTTACAACCGCTTCGGCGATGACGCCAGCCGCTTTGGTTCGGCCAATACCGAGGTGGGGTTCAATGCCGGCGACTGGATCGTGCGCAGCCGCCAGGTGCAGACCTGGCAGGATGGCCTGTCACGCAGCACCCATCTGGAAGCCTATGCCCAACGCACCTTCGCCAGTCAGCAAGCGGTGCTGCAGGCCGGGCAAATCAACCTGTACAACCCGGTGCTGTCCGGCGCGCAGATCACCGGCGTGCAGGTGCTCACCGAGCACGCCCTACAAGAACAGGGCCAGGGCGCGCTGATCCAGGGTATCGCCAACAGCCCGGCCCAGGTGGAGGTACGCCAGAACGGCGCGTTGATTCATTCCACCGTGGTGCCTGCCGGGCCCTTTACCCTCACCGATGTGCGGCGCTTGAACACGCGCTCGGACGTTGAAGTCACGGTCAAGGAGAGCGTCGGCGGTGAGCGACGTTTTACCGTGCCTGCGGCCATGCTCGGGCTCGGGTTGCCAGCCCCGGGTTACTCCGTGGCAGCGGGCCGAGTGCGTAATGTGGGCGATGCCAAAGGCGAGGATCCGTGGGTAGTCAGTGGCGGCTGGACCGGTGCCCTGCACCCGCAATTGACCCTCGGCACGGGCGTGCTGGCGGCCAGTCAATACCGTTCGGTGGGCGCCAGCCTGGGCTGGTTGCCGTGGCTGGACAGCCAGATCCAACTGTCCACGCAAGTGTCCAACAGCCAGGCGCGGGAAAAGGTCTCCGGCGTGCAGACCGATCTGTCCTGGTCCCAGCGCCTGGGTGAGCAGTGGTCGATCAGCGCCGCCAATTCCTGGCGCAGCATCGGCTATCGCGAACTCGAAGAAAGCACTTACGCGCGCGACGACAACAACCGGGATTCGCGCTACCGCGACCAGCAAAGCCTCAACTTGGGCTGGTCCCATCCACGCCTGGGTGCGTTCAGCGCCGGGGTTTCGCGCTCGGCCAATTTTGCCGGCGACAGCAGCAGCCGTGCGCTGGCCTCGTGGGGCACGAGCATCGGGGCAGTGTCGTTGTCGGCCAGTGCCGAGTGGCAAATGGGCGGCCGCCAGCAGCAGGACAACGCGGTGTACCTGAATATCAGCGTACCGCTGGGCGAGAGTCGCCGGCTGCGCAGCTGGGTGCGCAACTCCGGTGGCGAGAACCGCACCGGCCTGGGCATCACGGAACAAATCGACGACCAACTCAGCTACCGCGTCAGCGCCGAGCACGACAGCAGCGACCATCAAGTGGAAACCACCCTGGGCATCTCCGCGCTGCCACGCTACAGCCAGCTGGATGTCAGTTACAGCCGCTCCGACGCGGAGCGTTCCAGCTATCAAGGCGGTGCGCGCGGCGGTGTGGTGCTGCATGGCGACGGCGTGACCTTTTCCCCCTATCCGGTGCGCGACACCTTCGCGCTGGTGTCGGTGGGCGACATGAGCGGCATCAAGCTCAGCACTCCCAGCGGCCCGGTGTGGACCGACTGGCAAGGCCAGGCCGTGGTACCGCAAGTCGCCGCCTACGGGCGCAGCCCGGTGGAAGTGCAAACGCGCTCATTGCCGCGCAACGCCGATATCAACAACGGCCTGGCCATGATTACGGCCGGCCGTGGCGCCGTGGACCGCGTCGAGTTTGGTGTCGGCCTGACCCGTCGCCTGCTGCTCACCGTCAGCACCGACCAGGGCGCGCCGCTGCCGGCGGGCGCCTCGGTCAGCAGTGACGAGGGCGAGTTCATCACCCTGGTGCAGGAAGGCAGCCAGGTGTTTCTACCCAATGTGCTGGGCCAATCGACGCTGTGGATAACTACGCCCCAGGGCAGTCGTTGCCAATTGCGTTATTCGCTGCCGGAAAAAGCCGACCACTCGGTGTACTTCGAAACCGCCCCCGCACGCTGTCACGCACCTTGAGGATTCCCGCCATGCCCCTTGCAAGCTGTTTGCGTCAACTGTGCCTGGGGCTGTTGATCGGCGCCGCCGGCACAGCCCAGGCTTTTGAAGAATGCCAACTGAACGTCAGTGAACCCTTGCTGGATTTGGGCCTGATGAGCCGCCTGGCCCAGAACGACAGCGCACCGCAACACCTGCTCGGCGAGCGTCGACTGAGTGTGACCGTCAGTTGCCCCCAGGCCGAAGACCTCAGCCTGTTCTACCGTGCGCAAGCCGCCAGCCCGCAGCGCTGGCAGTTTACCGAGCACGGCAGCTATGCCATTGACGTCAGTAATGCCCTGCTCGACGGCCGCGCGGTCGAGTTGGGTTCGCTGCCCGCCGTGGGGCAGGCGCCCGTCGCCACTGGCAGCGTCCTGCAATGGCGACCCGACCACGGCATCGCACCGGTCGAGCAGGGCACGGTGCTCAGCGGTAAAACCCTGGCACTGCAAATGACCCTGCGTGCCTGGGCCGACCCTGCCGCCACCCAAGTGCGCGATGCCACCACCTGGGAAGTCTCCGGCATGCTGTACGGCGCCCACCATGGGCGCTACCGGGAACTGACACTGCGCGCGCACTTCGCGCCCATCGCCTGCCTGCCGAGCTTGTCCGACCAAGGCGTGGTGGACTACGGCACCCTGTACGCCAAAGACCTCAACGCCAGCACTGAAACACCGCTGCCCACCCGCACACTGCACCTGAGCGTGACCTGCGACGCGCCCATCCGCTTCGCCCTGCGCATGAAGGACAACCGCGACGGCTCGGCCACCGGCGGCACCGATGAAACCGCCTATGGCCTGGACCTGGATGCCAGCCGCAACAAGATCGGGCGCTTTTACCTGACCATCGACCCGGCTGAATTCAGCGCCGATGCCTTCCCCAGCTTGTACCGCACCGACTCCACCAGCAATGGCGTGGCGTGGAGCAGTTCCACCGCCCGGCAAGTCCCCATGGCCGCCAACAGCATCATGGGCTTTACCGACAAAACCGGCGTCACCACCGGGCCGGTCGCTCTGCAGACCCTGACCGGCACCCTGCGCATCAAGACTTACCTGGCGCCGATGCAAACCCTGGACCTGCGAGACGTGGTGCGTATCAACGGTTCCGGCACGCTCGAAATCGTCTACCCCTGAGCCCTCAATACAAGGAGTCCACCCCATGAAAAGCCGCATCCTTTCCAGCCTGTTGCTACTGGCCTGCGCCCCCTCGGCGCTGGCCGCCTCGACGGTAGACCTGAGCGTCCACGGCCTGATCGTCCCCGCCGCCTGCTTGCCGCAGCTTTCCAGCGGAGGCCTGATCGACTACGGCAAGATCGCCCAACAAGATTTGAACCAAGAGACGGCCACGCGCCTGCCCGTCAAGACGTTGAATGTCGGCATCGTCTGCAATGGCCCCGTCCGATACGCCTTGCGCATGCGCGACAACCGTGACGGTTCGGCCATGGTCAATAGCGAGATTTACTACGGGCTGGGGTTCGATGCCAGCGGCAACCGTCTGGGGGTCTACTCGATGACCTTCGACCCACGGCAACTCCAGGCCAGCAACATCGCGCAGGTCTATGGTACCGAGTCCACCACGGGTGGCCTGGCGTGGCGCACGTCCAACCTGAACCCTATCGATATCGGCTCCAGAAGCTACCTGGGCTTTACCGCCGTGGAGGGCAGTGTCAGCGGGCCTACGGCCATTGGCATACTGGGGGGCAATGTGACGGTGCAGACCGTGATCAATGCCCGCCAGAACCTGGACCTGAGCGTGGAAACTGCGCTCGATGGCTCGGCCACGCTGGAAGTGGTGTATCTCTAGACCTTCTCGCTGGTGACCTGCACATAGCGCGCACGCCCGGCGCCCAGGCCGGCCACGATGGCACCCAGGCCGATCACCGCGAAGATCCAGCCAATGGCCGTCCAGCCGCCAGTCCAGTCATGCACCAGTCCCACCGCGAACGGCCCCATGGACGCCAGGGTGTAACCAATGCCCTGGGCCATGCTCGACAGGTTGGCCGCCACATGGGAATCGCGCGAGCGCAACACGATCAGGGTCAGCGCCAGGCTGAAGGTACCGCCCTGCCCCAGGCCCAGCACAATCGCCCAGCCCCACAGGCCCTCCAACGGTGCATACAGGCAACCGAACAGCCCGCCGAGGGTCAGCAGCATCACCACCACAATGGCCAGGCGCTGATCCTTGCCCCGCGTCGCCAGCCACGGTGCGGCCAGGGAGCTGAGCAGTTGCACGATGATCGAGCCCGACAGCGCCAACCCGGCTTCGGTCGCACTCAGTCCGCGGCCGATCAGGATCGACGGCAACCAGCCGAACACGATGTAGGCCAGGGACGATTGCAGGCCCATGTACAGGGTGACCTGCCAGGCCAGGGGATCGCGCAGCAAACCCTTCACACGATAGGCCACACGATGGGCGCCGTGCTTCTGCCCTATCTGGGGTAACCAGACCAGGGCCGCCACCAGGGCCGGCAGGATCCAGAAGCCCAGGCCGATTTTCCAACTGTCGCCAAAGGCGTGGCTCAGTGGCACGGAGGCACCGGCCGCCATGGCGGCGCCCAAGCACAACGCCATGGTGTAGACACCGGTCATGGCCCCGGCTTGCCTGGCAAAATCGCGCTTGACGATACCCGGCAGCAACACGCCGATGATGCCAATGCTCGCCCCGGCAACCAGGCTACCGAGGAACAACCCCACCTCACCGAACGAACTGCGCAGGATGATCCCGGCGGCCAGGGTCAACAGGATGCCGAGCACCACGCGCTCGGCACCGAAACGCCGTGCCAGCATCGGCGCGGTGGGTGCAAACAGGCCCAGGCACAGCACCGGCAAGGTGGTCAGTAAACCGGCCTGGGCGGCGGACAAGCCCAAACTGCTCGACACCTCTGCCAGCAACGGCGACAGGCTCGACAAGGCTGGGCGAAGGTTCAAGGCCACCAGGACCAGGCCCAGCAACAGCAGCCATGGCCGAACCACGCTCGGCGGCGCCTGCTGCACGCTGTCGTCGTCGGCTTCGGCGTCGATCAACAGTTCTTCGAGTTCGGTCTTGCGTGGGGCTTCAGGGTTCATTGATCAACTGCCGGCAGAGGGATTTGGCGCGGTCCGGGTCTTGTTGTTCCACCGCATCGAGCAGCGCTCCATGCAGGTCGAACACCGCCTGGCGTCGCGGTGAGCGCTTCAGGGTCTGGCGCAGTTGCGCGCCGACAATAGCGGAGAAGTAGTGGTACAGCTCGCTCAAGGCCGGGTTGTGCGCCGCATCCACCACGTGCTGGTGGAACACCAGGTCGGCGCTGATATAGGCCTCCAGGTCACCGTGATAACGCTCGGCGCTGAGAGCGAGCGCCTTGCGCAATGCCTCAAGGTCCGCTTCGGTACGCCGCAATGCCGCCAGGCCGATGGCCTCCACTTCCAGAATCTGGCGCGTCTCCTGCGCCTGCTCCAGCGTGCAGTGGGACAACGCCCGCATTGTGCCCAGTGGGTCGGTCATCGAACGCAAATAGCTACCGTCGCCCTGGCGGACTTCGATCAAACCCGAGAAGGCCAATACCCGCATGGCTTCACGCACGGTGTTCCGGCTGATCCCCAGCTCGGCGGACAACTCGGGCTCGGTGGGCAGGCGCTCGCCGATGGCCCATACGCCCTGGGAGATGCGCAGGCGCAGTTGCTCCAGGGCCTGGTCAACCAGGGAGCGTTTGATCAGCGGGGCGATGTCTGTCATGGGATTTGCGCTTTCGTCCAATCATAGGATGAATTTTCCTACAGGCTATTCGGAGTTGCCTACAAAGGCAACGCACTAGGGTTCTTAGACAGGAAAAGGAGCAGTATTTTCGATTGGTAAAATTACCCTTAGAGGGTAATTATTGGACCCAGGTGTCTTATGGAAAAGTACACACCTCATTACGATTTGGCCTTGATCAAGGCGCAAGTCATCCGGCTGGGCAACAGAGCCTTTACGGCAAGTGCACGGGAGAGCGCTCGACAACTTGAATTGAGCATCGGCCAGATGCGGTTGGCGGTCTGCGCCCTTGAAAAGCGAATGTTGTACAAATCAATGACAACCTATGCAGACCATCGGGTATGGCAGGACGTCTATCTGATCAAGATGTACGGTACGGAGATTTACATCAAGGTGACTTACCGCACAGGCGGCGAAGCTCCCGTAATCTCCTTCAAGGAGAAAACCTTATGAAAACCCAACAATGCGTGAATTGCGGAACCCATGATGGAATGCAGCATTTCGAAGGTCGCACCTTCTCCATCAACACGCGCGGCATGATCCGAGAGATTCCAAACATCGCAGGCTGGGAATGCCAGGTCTGTAAGGAAATCGAATTCGATCATGACGATGACAGCGCAGAGCGTTATTCCGATGCCTGTGATCAATTATTGATTGATGGCAGAAAAATCATCGCTGCCGAAATGAAGCGAATCCGTCGCAAGCTGCATCTCACTCAGAAGGAGGCGGTGAAGCTCTTGACTGTCCGCGGGCAAAATTCATTTTCTCGCTATGAAAGGGCTGAAATTTTCCCCCCTGAACCATTGTTTACACTGATGCGCTTACTGGATAAGCATCCGCATCTGCTGGCCGAGATTGAAGCGCTCAATGTCGGCGAAGACCTCAATCGCCTGCTCATTGCAAAAGATCAGCAACAACTTGCGGCCCAAGCCTCCTGAACCATGCCGTGTAGGAGCGAGCTTGCTCGCGAAAAACGTCAACGAGAACGCGTGTTTCCTGATTGAACGCGGCGCCTGTGAGTTTCTCGCGAGCAAGCCCGCTCCTACAAAAATCCTTGACTGAACGGCATTAGGCTACCAGGCCGGGTTTATTTTTTAACGCTCCATCAATGCAGTATCTGGCTCAAGAACAACCGGGTCCGCTCATTCTGCGGGTTATCAAAGAAGTCATTCGGCGCCGCCTGCTCAACGATCTCGCCCTTGTCCATGAAGATCACGCGGTTGGCCACGGTGCGGGCAAAGCCCATTTCGTGGGTCACGCACAACATGGTCATGCCGTCTTCGGCCAGGCCGATCATGGTGTCCAGTACCTCTTTGACCATCTCCGGGTCCAGCGCCGACGTCGGCTCATCGAACAGCATGATTTTGGGTTTCATGCACAGCGCGCGAGCGATTGCCACGCGCTGTTGCTGGCCACCTGAAAGCTGCCCCGGAAACTTGTGGGCCTGCTCCGGAATGCGCACACGCTCCAGGTAATGCATGGCGATTTCCTCGGCCTTGCGCTTGGGCATCTTGCGCACCCACATCGGCGCCAGCGTGCAGTTTTGCAGGATGGTCAAATGCGGGAACAGGTTGAAGTGCTGGAACACCATGCCGACTTCACGGCGGATCGCTTCGATCTGCTTGAGGTCGTTAGTCAGCTCCACGCCATCGACCACGATGCGGCCTTGCTGGTGCTCTTCCAGACGGTTGAGGCAGCGGATGGTGGTGGATTTGCCCGAGCCCGACGGGCCGCACAGCACGATGCGCTCGCCCTGCTTGACGTTGAGGTTGATGTCTTTCAACACGTGGAACTGGCCGTACCACTTGTTGACGCCCTGCATCTGGATAATGCCTTCAGGGCTCACAGGCTGTTTGATTGCTTCGCTCATCAAAAAACTCCTAACGCTTGTGGCCAGTGTCGAGCTTGCGTTCCAGATGCATGGAATAGCGCGACATACCAAAACAGAAAATCCAGAACACCAGGGCGGCGAACACGTAGCCTTCAGTGGCCATGCCCAACCATTTGGGGTCGGCGGCGGCTTGCTTGACGCTGTTGAGCAGGTCGAACAGGCCGATAATGATCACAAGGCTGGTGTCCTTGAACAGGGCGATGAAGGTGTTGACGATCCCAGGGATCACCAACTTCAAGGCCTGCGGCAAAATCACCAGGCCCATGCTGCGCCAGTAGCCCAGGCCCATCGCCGCAGCGGCTTCGTATTGCCCCTTGGGAATCGCCTGCAAACCACCGCGCACCACTTCGGCCACATAGGCCGACTGGAACAGGATCACACCGATCAGCGCCCGCAGCAGCTTGTCGAAGTTCATGCCCTCGGGCAGGAACAGCGGCAGCATCACCGACGACATGAACAGCACGGTGATCAACGGCACGCCGCGCCAGAACTCGATGAAGGTCACGCAGACCACCCGAATGGCCGGCATGTTCGAACGCCGTCCCAGCGCCAGCACAATGCCCAGCGGCAAGGCACCGGCGATGCCGACAGTGGCGATCACCAGGGTCAGCATCAGGCCGCCCCATTGGCTGGTCGCCACATTGCTCAGGCCGAACACGCCGCCGTGCAGCAAGCAATAGGCGATGATCGGGTACAACACCAGAAAGCCCAGGCCGTAGATCGCCTTGCGTGGGAAACGCGAAATGAACAACGGCGCCACGCCCACTACGGCCAGCCATACCGTCATGTCCACGCGCCAGCGCAGGTCGACGGGGTAATAGCCATACATGAACTGTCCGAAGCGCTGTTGGATAAACACCCAGCAGGCGCCCTCCTTGGTGCAGTCGGCGCGGGTGGTGCCCACCCAGTTGGCATCGAGGATGGCCCAGTGCAGGATCGGTGGCACCACCAGGTACACCAGGTAGATCGCCAGCAAGGTCAGCAGTGTATTGAGCCAGCTCGAGAACAAGTTGGCGCGCATCCAGGCCACCGGCCCGAAGACTTTGCTCGGCGGTGGCATGTCAGGTTTGAACGTATGCGTAGTCATGGGGGTGTCCTCACCGCTCGATCAGCGCAATGCGCTTGTTGTACCAGTTCATCAGCAGGGAAATGCTGATGCTGATCGCCAAGTACACGCTCATGGTGATGGCAATGACTTCAATGGCCTGGCCGGTCTGGTTGAGCACCGTGCCGGCAAACAGCGAAACCATTTCCGGGTAGCCAATACCGGCAGCCAACGACGAGTTTTTCGCCAGGTTCAGGTATTGGCTGGTCAGCGGCGGAATGATCACGCGCAACGCTTGCGGGATGATGACCTTGCGCAGCGTCGGCCCTGGGCGCAGGCCCAGCGAACGTGCCGCTTCGGTCTGGCCATGGCTGACGGACTTGATGCCCGAGCGCACGATCTCGGCAATGAACGCCGCGGTGTACACCGTCAACGCCAAGGTCAACGCCAGCAGTTCCGGGATCAGCACCCAGCCGCCGACGAAGTTGAAGCCAGCAAGCCTGGGCATTTCCCAATGCAGCGGCGTGCCGAAGATCAACACGCACAGCGTCGGGATCACCACCAGCAGCGCCAGGCCCGCCCAGAATTTATGGAAAGGAACCCCAGTCGCTTCAAAGCGCTTGTTGGCCCAGCGAGTCATCAGCACGATG
Organism: Pseudomonas sp. L13; assembly: GCF_009935965.1. Lineage (NCBI taxonomy): Bacteria > Pseudomonadati > Pseudomonadota > Gammaproteobacteria > Pseudomonadales > Pseudomonadaceae > Pseudomonas > Pseudomonas sp. L13. The sequence goes on along the minus strand of NZ_QODJ01000010.1, from coordinate 100,281 downwards.
GCAACGATAGCAACCACCAGGCTGGCGACAAACGGCCAGAACCCATCGGCCGCCAGCGCAGCAGGCATGTTCAGGCCACGACTGCTGACAAAGAAGGTGTCACCGAAGTTATGGCTGTTGCGCGGCCCTGGCATGGTCAGGAACACCGCGAAGTACCAGAACAGGATTTGCAGCAGCGGCGGAATGTTGCGAAATACCTCCACGTACACCGTCGCCAGCTTGTTGATCATCCAGTTGGGCGACAAGCGCGCCACGCCGATGATGAAGCCGAGCAGCGTTGCGAGCACCACACCGATGACGGTCACCAGCAAAGTGTTTAGCAAGCCGATCACAAACACCCGGGCATAGCTGTCCGATTCGGTGTAGTCGATCAAGTGCTGCGCGATGCCGAAGCCGGCACTGCGCTCAAGAAAGTCGAAACCCGAGGTGATGCCCCGGTGTTGCAGGTTAGTCTGGGTGTTATGGAACAGGTACCAGCCCAGCGAGACCACCGCCACGATCGTGATGATCTGGAACAGCCACGCACGCACTTTGGGGTCGCTGAAGCTGAGCTTCTGCTTGGGTGCGCCGATTTGATTTTGCATGAAGTGCCCCGAAAATAATGGAACAGAACATCACCCGGCAGTTGGCCTACCGGGTGACAGAACCATCAGCGATCAGCGCACAGGGGGTGCGTATTGAATGCCGCCGTTGTTCCACAGGGCGTTCAGGCCACGGTCGATTTCCAATGGCGTGCTCTTGCCCAGGTTGCGCTCGAACATCTCGCCGTAGTTACCCACTTGCTTGACGATCTGTACTACCCAGTCCTTCTTCACTTTCAGGTCTTTGCCGTACTCGCCGTCGGCACCGAGCAGACGCGCAACGTCTGGGTTCTTGGTGGCCTTGGCTTCAGCTTCGACGTTTTTGGAGGTCACACCGGCCTCTTCCGCGTTGAGCATGGCGTAGCCCACCCAGCGCACGATGGCCAGCCACTCGTCGTCGCCATTACGCACGACCGGGCCCAGGGGCTCCTTGGAAATGGTTTCTGGCAGCACCACGTAGTCTTTCGGCGAAGCCAGCTTGCTGCGCTGGGCGAACAGCTGGGATTTGTCGGAGGTCAGTACGTCGCAACGCCCGGACTCCAGCGACTTGGCGCTTTCATCGGAGGTGTCGAAGGTGATCGGGGTGTATTTGAGGTTGTTGGCGCGGAAGTAGTCGGAAACGTTCAGCTCGGTGGTGGTACCGGCCTGGATGCAGATGGTTGCACCGTCCAGTTCCTTGGCGCTCTTGACGCCCAGCTTGTTGTTCACCAGAAAACCGATGCCGTCGTAGTAGGTAATGAAGCCCGGGAATTTCAGGCCCATGCCCGCGTCGCGGGAACTGGTCATGGTGGTGTTGCGCGACAGGATGTCGACTTCGCCTGACTGAAGCGCGGTGAAACGCTCCTTGGCGTTCAACTGGCTGAACTTGACCTTGGTGGCATCGCCAAACACGGCAGCCGCCACAGCTCGGCAATAGTCAGCGTCGATCCCGAGGATCTTGCCGCTGGCATCCGGCACCGAGAAACCCGGCAGGCCGTCACTCACACCGCACTGCACAAAGCCTTTTTTCTGCACGGCGTCCAGGGTGGCGCCCGCCTGGGCAAAACCACTGACACCCAGTACAGCCGCCGCAGTGACGATGGCCAGGGTGGATTTCAATACCTTCATTACAAACCTCCAATTGCTCTTGTTGTGTCGGAGCTCCAACCTCAGCGCACCCTTATGAGGCGATATCGACCCGTGTTGGTTTTTTTTGGGGCCAAGCAGCATGAGGTTTTTGCGGTAATTCCAGTTGCTTTCCCACGAGCGGCACTCACTGATAGTGTTACCGTCCTAGGAGAGTTCTGACATCGAGATACACATAGCAAGGCGCGTACCAGAGTCTTGGCCGAGTGGCTGCAACTGCGGTTCAATGGCAAAAGATTCAGCCTTGCGACATTCTCTTAACAGATCAACCTGTCGCGCACCGTTCCGACGCACCTAATCGGAGCGCCCGCACATCTATGGAGCAAACATGACCGAACCCTTGATTCTTCAGCCTGCCAAGCTCGCAGACGCCTGCGTTATCTGGCTGCATGGCCTGGGCGCCGATCGCTACGACTTCTTGCCGGTGGCCGAAGCGCTGCAGGAAACCTTGCTGAGCACCCGCTTTGTTTTGCCCCAGGCCCCCACGCGTCCGGTGACGATTAATGGCGGCTACGAGATGCCGAGCTGGTATGACATCAAGGCCATGAGCCCGGCCCGGTCGATCAGCCTGGAAGAACTGGAAGAGTCGGCCCGGATGGTCACCGATTTGATCAAGGAGCAAAAAAGCAGCGGAATAGACGCCTCGCGGATTTTCCTCGCCGGTTTTTCCCAGGGCGGCGCAGTGGTTTTCCACACCGCGTTTACCAAATGGCAGGGAGCCTTGGGTGGCGTGATCGCCCTCTCCACGTATGCGCCGACCTTCAGCGACGAGCTGGAATTGTCCGCCAGCCAGCAACGCATCCCCACGCTCTGCCTGCACGGCCAGTACGATGACGTGGTGCAGAACGCCATGGGCCGCAGCGCCTACGAGCACCTGAAGGACCGTGGTGTCACCGTGACATGGCAGGAATACCCAATGGGCCACGAAGTGTTACCCCAAGAGATACACGATATCGGCACCTGGCTGACTGAACGCCTGCGCTGAACCCCGTGTTTATGTAGCCGTATGACAGACGCACTACGCCGCGCCCGATTCTTGCATTACACTGGCCGGCGTACATTCCTTAATCAATTAATGAGATGACCGTGCTCAAAGCACTCAAGAAGATGTTCGGCAAAAGCGAGGCTGAGCCGCTCGCGCCTGTTCCCAGTGCACCTGCCCCCAAGCCCGGCAACCGTAATGACGGTCAACAGCCCGGCCGGAACGCGCCCGCCGCCTCACCGAACAAAACCACGGTGACGCCGCCTGAACAGGTAAAGCCTGCCGAGCCCGCCCCGACGCCTGTGGCCAAGCCCCGTCGCGAACGTGCGCCCAAGCCGCCCGTAGCCCCATGGAAACTCGAAGACTTCGTCGTCGAACCCCAGGAAGGCAAGACCCGCTTCCACGATTTCAAACTGGCCCCGGAACTGATGCACGCCCTCCAGGACCTGGGGTTCCCGTACTGCACGCCGATCCAGGCGCAAGTACTGGGCTTCACCCTCGCGGGCAAAGACGCCATCGGCCGCGCCCAGACCGGCACCGGCAAGACCGCCGCGTTCCTGATCTCGATCATCACCCAACTGCTGCAAACGCCGCCGCCCAAAGAGCGTTACATGGGTGAACCCCGTGCGCTGATCATCGCCCCGACCCGTGAGCTGGTGGTGCAGATCGCCAAGGACGCCGCCGACCTGACCAAGTACACCGGCCTCAACGTCATGACGTTCGTGGGCGGCATGGACTTCGACAAGCAGCTCAAGCACCTTGAAGCCCGCCATTGCGACATCCTCGTCGCCACCCCGGGCCGCCTGCTCGACTTCAACCAGCGCGGCGACGTGCACCTAGACATGGTCGAAGTGATGGTGCTGGACGAAGCCGACCGCATGCTCGACATGGGCTTTATCCCGCAAGTACGCCAGATCATTCGCCAGACCCCGCCGAAAACCGAGCGCCAGACCCTGCTGTTCTCCGCGACCTTCACCGAAGACGTGATGAACCTCGCCAAGCAGTGGACCACAGACCCGTCCATCGTCGAGATCGAAGCACTCAACGTCGCCAGCGAAAACGTCGAGCAGCATATCTACGCCGTCGCCGGTGCCGACAAGTACAAACTGCTCTACAACCTGGTCAACGATAACGGCTGGGAGCGCGTGATGGTGTTCGCCAACCGCAAGGACGAAGTGCGCCGCATCGAAGAACGCCTGGTGCGCGACGGCGTCAACGCCGCGCAACTGTCGGGCGACGTGCCGCAGCACAAGCGCATCAAGACCCTGGAAGGCTTCCGTGAAGGCAAGATCCGCGTGCTGGTAGCCACCGACGTGGCCGGTCGTGGTATTCACATCGACGGCATCAGCCACGTGATCAACTTCACCCTGCCGGAAGTGCCGGACGACTACGTACACCGCATCGGCCGTACCGGGCGTGCGGGGGCTGCGGGTGTGTCGATCAGCTTTGCGGGGGAAGATGACTCGTACCAGTTGCCGTCGATCGAGGCGTTGCTGGGGCGCAAGATCAGCTGTGAAACGCCGCCGACGCATTTGTTGCGGGCGGTGGAGCGCAAGCGGCCTTAAGCAGCCCATGCCAGTCAGCGCGCCTGACTGGCATTTTTCAGCCTCGGCACACATTCCTGATCAATCACTGCGGCCCGAGTCACTCAGCACAGACTGACGAATACGCATTGCCTCCCGTCGAAACGCTTCATAGAACTGAAAGCTGCTTCCCGGCATGCCCATGAGCCCCAGGTTCATGGGTTGCGGCTGTGGTTGCTGCTGTAAGTGTGACTGCTCGTCATCGGCCTGCGGCGCAGCTTGTACGCTTTCGACTCGGGCAGCCAGGCCCCGGCCGAAGTTGGTCCATCTGAGCACCGAGCGGGTACCGCCGAATACTTTACTGGCAGTAGTGACCCCTGTCTTGGCTGTGAACGCGTAGGACAGCCCTGTCGCGTTCTTACCTGCCGCAACGAGCCCGATCCCAGCGGGGCTGGAGAAAAAGCCGGTGGTCTTTTCAGAGGCCTTGAGCGCCGCGACTTTAAAGGCATTAATCCCCGTTGTGGCAGAAAGGCCTAAGCTGGCCGCCACCCCCACCGTGGAAAACGCGAAAGATGCCCACCCCAGATTCTTGATGTGCTGCGAACGATCCCAGCCCATCTGCTTGTCAACCGCTTCGATACTCAGCCCTGTAATACCCAGCGTGCCGCCTATGCTGCTAGCTGAAGTAGCGACCACTGCCAGCACCTTGCCCGCCATCACCAACCCTGTGATTGTTTTTGAGGCGAGCGCCACCGCCAGCCCGGTTGCGGCAAAATTGAACGCCGCCAATGACAGGGCCAGCGCAACTCCCGTGAGCACCCAAGACAGCCATTTTGGAAAAAGCCCACTAGGGTCGATGAGATTGATCGGGTTACCGGCACAGTAGGCGTAGCTGTTGATCCCACCCTCGTCAAAAGGCGCCAACGGATCAGCCGAGAGAAACACCATCAAGCGCGGGTCGTATGTACGCTTCTCCAAAGGGTACAGACCGACCGCGGCATCCAGCCGCTCGCCGTTAAACGCTGGCAACTGCAGGTCTGCCATCGAACGCACATTACCGTCCTGCGCCACAACGTTGCCCTCGCCATAAGGGGCGTAATGGCGCTGCACAGGCGCCTGCCCCGGTGCCACTACGCCGCGCACGGTTCCAGCCCCATCATTGAGATGCAGTTGCAGCCCTTCGACGCCACCGGTGCGCGCCTGTACTTGGCCCGCCGCGTTGACATAACGCAGCGTTCTACTGCCCTCCACCAGCGTATCCAGGCGATCCCCCGCATAGGCCATGACCACCGGCGTTTCGTTACCACGCATCGCCACCACTTGGCGAGACTCGGCATCGTACTGGTAGCTGCACTGCAGCGAGCCTGCTTGCACATGGGTCAACTGGTCGAAGCCGTTATACGTGTAGCTTCGCCCCGCCGGCGCCCCGGTCAAATTACCCGCCGCATCATAGGTCAAGGCATCATCCTGGAGCGGGTTGGAGTGGGTCACACGGGTCAGGCGAGTGGGGTCGGCGTCGGTGAAAAACCGTTCGCTGATGTCCTGCGTGCCGTCGGCGAAAGAGGTCACGACGCGGGTGATGTTATCCAGGCTGTCGAAACTGAATTGTTGCCCTGTGATGTTCCGTGCCAGGGAATCCTGGGGGTACTCACGCCCCTCGCAACGATAAGTCGTGAGTCGCAAGAAGGCATCATAGGTAAACGTCTCGCCAATCACCAATTGCGCGGCTGCATCACGCACAGAACGGCTGGCCAACAAGCTATTGGGGTGATAGGTGCAGCTCATCACTTGCAGCAATGCACCGTTTTGCTCAAAGCGCCGCTGCGCCTCCCGCCCCAAAGCGTCGTAGCTCACCCGCGTGATCACCTCGGTACCCACATGGCGAGTGGTCAGCACCTCAGGCCGTGCAAACGCGTCATAACTCTGTTCAACGACCACCGTCCCGGCCGTCATCTTGCAAAACCGGCCCTGGGTGTCATATTCAAACTCGCTACGCTGCCCATCATCGGCCGTGCGATGCAACATACGCCCACCGATTGAATGACCATACTGTGTGGTCAGTGGTACGCCGAGAACCGTCTGTACCTCTTTTTCCAGGTAACCGTTCACATCATGGAATAACTCATGTTTGAACGTGCCACTCTCTGAACAGGTCGGTTGAGCGCTGATCGGATCATGCCGATACTGCCTGTCCGGATGCCCCGCCATTTGGACCGTGCTCGGCGTGCCCAACTCCTTGTCGTAGGCCCATTGCTGGCGATGCCCGGCACCCGAAACAACGGCGACAGGTTCAGTCCAATCCGTCTCATAGAGCCAAGTGGTAGCGGGCGCCGTTCCTCTGGATTGGGCAGTCAAGCGGCCCAGGCTGTCGTAGGTGCGCGACCCCACCTGCTTGCCATCGATGCTGATTGAATTCACCAGTGGCTCGCTGACGCCAGGCGCGTAGGTCATTGTGCGCTGCCGTGCCGGGCTGCCATCCGATGGCGTTTGGACGGTGGTCACCACGCGGTCGAACAGGTCATAGGTGTAATCGGTGCGATGCTTGTCCACGTCCACGCGTGACAAGCAGTGCCCCAAGCCGTCATAAGTGCGTGACTCCACTTCGGTGACCTGCCCGAGGGCATCCACCCGGTTCACCCGAAACGGCTGATGATGAGCGTTCAGATAAGCCTCCAGCCGCTCGCCACCTTCGACGCCTGTTACATGCAGGTGCAGCCTTGGATCATACTCATCGATTGTCACGCTGCCATCGGCACGGCTTACACGGGAGGCGTTGCCCCACGCGTTATAAGCGTAGCGCGTGGTCAATACCCGCTCGCCATCGGGCAGATAATCAATCTGCGTGCGCTCCACCGTTTGCCCAAGGGCGTCGTAACGCCAGGTGCCGAGGGGCTGCTCCTTTGTTCCGCCCTCCAGCAACAGCGCCTGCGCAACCTGCCGCCCCGCCCCATCGTAATAAGTGATGGTGCTACGGCCTTGCGCATCCGTGGTCACTAGATGGGCGCGTTGCGTAGGCGTTGCATAGCGATAAACAAAACGGCGCCCGGCCTCCTCCGGCTTACCTGGCGAAGCCGTCTGCGCTGTCAACCGCCCCGCGACGTCGTAGGTGCTGACCTGCGTTGCCCCACCGTCCCGGCTCATCGACAGCAGGCGCCGAGTAGTCAACGACACAATGCTCAACGAGTCGAGCCAATGCCCCTCGCGCCCGCGCAAGCGGCGGGTTTGCGACAGGGTGTCAGCACTTTGGGTATAAGCATGTTCGGTGACCAGGGTAAGCCCCTCAAGGGTGCTGGAGTCGGTGCGCAACCGGCCATGCAGGGCCAGGTTGGCAGGCGTGTCGTAGTAGGTTTTTTGCACGCTCGCGCGCCCCACCTGGGTGCTCGACAGCTCCAGCACAAAGTAGCCGCCTGTGGGCGCCGGCAGCGAGGTGCAGGTAACGTCAGTCACGCGCACTGCGGGCGTGCCGCCTGCAGGAATGATTCGCTCCTGCTTCATAAAACGCTGGAATAGCCGATGGGGATCGGCGGGGCACCGACCTTGCTCGCCATCCACCGGGTAATAGTCATATTCGGTTTTAACGCCCGACGCCTCGCTGCGGCTAAGCTCGTTGCCGAACGCATCGGTTTCGATCGTGACCACCTCTTGCCGTGCCGTTCCTCCCGCAACCCGCTCATAGGACTTGACGATGCGCCTTGGCAGTTGGAAGTTGGGCGGCTGATCAGCGAACAACCCAGGCCGCAGGTTGTATTCGATCTGCGTGCTGGCCAGGGTGCCTTCGCGCCGTACAAGCTCCTGGGTCAACAAGTGATATTTGTTGTAGGTCGTGCGGGTAACACTCAGCACAGCATTATTGGCAGCGCTGTCGATGCAGGTCTCTTCCGTCCAGTAGTCATAATCGCTGCCGATCAGGTACAGGTTGTCCTCGCCCTCACGAAAGCCGCCGGAGAAGGGAAAGCCGGTAAAATTGCGCCCTGGGCTGTAACTGTAGGTTCGCGACATTCCGGGCTGAAAGGCGCCAGGGGTCTGGACCCAGCTGGTCACTCGGGGAATGTATTGACCATTGGCATACTGATGACCGTTTTCGGCGTAGTTGATCAGTTCATCGCCGCCCATCGGCGAGCGCACGCGATTGATTGCAATCATGCCGTTGCGAAAGGCGCGCCCATACTCCAATACAAAGCCCGTGGTCGGCGGTAGCTCAAGGCTGTCGTAGGGGGCGCTGAAACCGGTCAGACGCGCATTGGACTGGCTAAAGACAATACGCGCATAACGCCCCCCATCCACCCGTGTGTCCGTCCTCACCAGGCGCCCGTTGGAATACGTCAACAATAACAACGCCTGCTGATCATTATCCAAAATGCGCTCAAGAGAGCCGCCCGACGCGTACTCCCATTTCCAACGTTCACCGTTTTCAAACTGGATGGCATCAATACGATAAGGCATGGTGCTGCCAGTGCGCTTCAACACCTCGATGGTGCCATCCTTGTAAATGACATGAAGCGTCGTGGCGTCCGTTCGCTTGACCACCAGGTCTTCAAGCTTGCGATCCTTGATCAGCAGCGTGCCCCCCACCTCAGGCAGGCTCTGTGTCTTGAATTGTTCCCCGGTAAGCAGTGTGAGGCGTGAACGAGCGCTATCGTACTCGGTGTTGCTGATACGCCAACCGAAGCCATAAACACCCGACGTGTTATTCATCATGGAGAATGACAGCGAGACCGTTCTGCTCACCTCCAGTGGGCCCTGCGGGTATAGGGTAGCCAGTTGGATTCGGCAACCGTATTGGCCGGTGCGCGGGTCTACCTCGCCACCAAAGTAAGAGCCGAAATTAAAGGCTTGAGAGTAAATATCCATATTAAACACCGAGGACCAGTAAAATCATACAAAGTACTTGCGCGTCTATCCATCCACTAACTTAAGACGATCGCCATCATGGTGCTGCTCCAATCTAAACACATGCTCACAGCCAAAATTATCCCAAAGACGCCATTTACTTTCTGAATCAGCAGACTTATCGAAAGGCATCGACACATAAGCCCTAACAGCACGCATTATTGTAGAACGCCGACTAAACCTGACAATTTTTTCACTACCCGATACTGCACCGACAAAAATATCATCAAGCGAAACTACTGGGTCGACAACATCCTTATTCATGACGACTCCACCTTTCCGATAGTACCCAGTACTCCGCCTATAAAAATAAGAGGTTTGAAAGTTCAACCCTTCATTCCTAATTACCAACGGCGCATCAAACCCTCTATTCACCAGAAAGCGCAGCCCATCAGGGGGCGCCCAATAGTACACATCCATATCATAGTACTCATCATGATAGGCACCGTCATCAATGTACTCAGTAAGGTCCCGCACATACAACCGATAAGGCATTACCGGACGAATTGTTACGAACGAATCGAATGGAACATCCCCTTCACGAGAATTAGTTGTATAGATTACGCCGTTGATATTAACAGACGCCATGAACCTATGTTCTTCGATGGGAATATTCGGATCAAAACGCAAATAGCGCTCGATTACCTCTATTCGCCGTTGAGCGTGCCCAACCTCGACCTGTTTATATTGATCCGATATTGTGTTATCAATGCGCGTATTCCACCGACCGGTATCGTAGATATTTTTCTGCTGATCACAATTCCAACCAGAAGGAAGAGGTTCATTACTATTTGGAGAATATCGCGTTACTGTCACGCTCTTGCGCTCTGTATCAGACAACCTGACAGGCATCGAACTACCATCAGGCAGTATCAACTCAACGATGATTTCAATAACAACCTTGCATTGATGACGGCCGTTGGCGTACAGATCGCTCGTGACGACTTCGCCACTGGCCAACATAATCTTAAAGTGAGTTATCTTGAGCTTCCGAGGTATTTCCTTCCCCTTCAATACAAAAAAAGGAATTTCAGGAAGCCCGATGGGGTTATTGACCCTCATCACCGAAAAGGTGTGTTCATTCCCATAGTTATCCAGCAACCGCCACACACTTTCCATATCGCGGTTTTCGGCAGGCAACGTGGATATTAACCTGATCGCACGCATAAGCGTCGGTCTTTCATTAAACCGGACAGGCAGATTAGGCGATGGCGCGGGCAGGCCGTGGTGAATTTCATCCAGATTAAGAGAGGCATCCAGATAATCTTTATTGATAAAGGTCCCAACCCGACTGGGTTTACTGCTGTCCATAGGCGAATGCCAAGTCAGTACGCTCTGAAAGTTCTCTCCCTCACCGGGTAAACCCAGCACTTCATCAAAGCCTAAATTTTTTACAATCGACAAGCCTTGCGGAAGCATCCAATAGTAAACATGTACCGACGTAAAATAAGGGTGACCTAAAGTGCAGGCAAAAAGATCTATATGGTTTTCAAGTTCAGCCGCATCCAGTTCAATGGGACGCACAGGGTGGAGGGTAATAGATGAATCAACACTCTGCGTTTTGGCGCAATCCCAAGTGGTATAAACCACCCCTTCGATCATGACACGCGCCATAAATACCGCCGACCCAATAGGTACGTCCGGATCGCAACGCAGATAGCGCTTGGTACTTTCGCCGGGTGAATGACCACAGGGCTTTGCCTGCTCAATGCGCTGCTCGTGTTCTGGCGCCTTGCCTCGCCAAAGTCCGAGCGTGAATTCGTTTCTTTGCTCGTCGCAGTGCCATCCATGCATGAGTGTCGAAGTGTAGTTTTCTGACCACTCGACAACCGTGACACTGGCGCGCTCTTCATCCGTCAACGGCGCTTGAACCCACTCACCCTTAGCATCGATAACTTCTTTAACAACATCAATAATGACTTCGTATTGATGACGGCCGTTGGCGTAAAGTCCATCCGCCACCCCCGACCAGGCGGCGCGCCGGATGCCGAACCCCGCCAAACGACAGTTGCTAGTATGCGCGACCATGTCCCTTCCCCTTCGATAAGCCCTGTAGACGAGACCATCAGAACTTGCGAGGGGATATGAAACAACTGTCAGATCTGACAGTTTTTTAGATTCATTTTAACTATTAACAACGATTCAGAGCATCGAAAGACTCAGGCTTTCCAGCGCCCAGCCGCCGCATGATCACTGTCACGCCCCTCCACCCAACGTGGCCCGTCAGACGTGTTCTCCTTCTTCCAAAACGGCGCCCGCGTCTTCAAGTAATCCATCACAAACGCACAGGCATCAAACGCCGCCTGCCGGTGCGCACTGGCCGCCCCCACAAACACAATCGGCTCACCCGGTTCCAGGGCGCCAATACGATGCAGCACTTCCAGCTTAAGCAACGGCCAGCGCTGCTCGGCTTCCACGGCGATCTTGGCCAGGGCCTTTTCGGTCATGCCGGGGTAGTGTTCCAGAAACATCCCCGACACCTCGCGCCCGTCATTGAAGTCGCGTACATAGCCGACAAAGCTCACCACCGCGCCCACGCCCACGTTGGCCGCGTGCATGGCGTTGACTTCGGCACCCGGATCAAAGGCCTCGACCTGTACACGAATGGCCATGCTCAGCCTCCGGTCACGGGTGGGAAGAAGGCGACTTCATCGCCTGGTTGCAGCGGTTCTTCGAGTGCGCACAGCTCTTGGTTACGGGCGCACATCAAGCTGGTTTCGTTGAGCACTTCAAAATCCGGCTCACCTGCCAACGCTTGGCGCACGGCATCGACCGTGGCGAAGTCGCCTTCCATCTCCAAAGAATCCAGGCCAATCGCTTCGGCGTAGCGCGCAAAAAACAGCACGTTGATACTCATTGTTCATCCGCCTTGAAATGCCCACTCTTACCGCCCAGCTTTTCCAGCAGGCGAATACTTTCGATGGTCATGCCGCGATCCACCGCCTTGCACATGTCGTAGATCGTCAGCGCGGCGACGCTGGCGGCGGTCAGGGCTTCCATCTCCACGCCGGTCTGTCCGGAGAGCTTGCAGCGCGCCACGATACGAACCGCGTCGGCACCGTCGGCACTCAGCTCGACCTTGACGCCGGTGAGCATCAACGGGTGGCACAGGGGGATCAAGTCACTGGTTTTTTTCGCTGCCTGGATCCCGGCAATGCGGGCCACGGCAAACACGTCGCCCTTGGGGTGGGCGCCGTCGACAATCATTTGCAGGGTGGCGGGCAACATGCGCACCCGCGCTTGGGCCACCGCCTCACGGAACGTCACGGCTTTGTCGGTGACGTCGACCATATGGGCGCGACCTTGGGAATCGAGATGAGTTAGCACAGGGATACTCCTGATCAGGAGCAGCGATTGTAAACCTGTGGGTCAAAATTTGCGCAGGGCTGTTTATCCCATCCTTGTAGAAGCGAGCTTGCTCGCGAAAAACTCACAGACGCCGCGTTTACCCAGGGTGTACGCGTTATCGTTGACGTTTTTCGCGAGCAAGCTCGCTCCTACATTCAAGGTTAGAACCGGAAGGTAAACCCGGCATTGATCCCGTTGTTGTTACCCCGGTTGGAAAGCAAGCCGCTGTAGTTCAACGACACCAGGGTGTCCCTGGTCAGCGCCATTTCGGCACTGGCCTTGATCACCGCGCCATCCCTGGCCACAGGCACGCTGTTGACGGCGAAGGCCGTGTCACTGCCGGCGAACTTCAGAGAAGCTTCACGATCGGTATCACCAAACTGGTGCTCCCAACCCAGCTCACCGCGCAGGGTCACCGCCGAGGTGGACGTGAGCGGCAACTGAGTGTGGCCACGCACGCCCAGCGTGGAAAGCGTCGCGTCCTGGCTTTGCTGGCTGGCATGCAAGGCAGCAGCGCCGCCTTTCTCCTTGAACGAGTCGCTTTGATAGTTCAGGTACGTGAGGTTGGCGAAGGGTTCAAGCACGTTCCATTGGGTGTAACCGATCTCGGCAAATACCTGGTCGGTGCGCGCGTTGTAGTCGGCCTTGGCATGGTCCGACTGATTGGCATAGGCCACCCGTCGCGAAGTGTCCAGACGGTGCCAGGTGCTGGCACCGCCCAGGCGCAGGGCAATCGCCTCGAAGCGTTTGCCGCCATAGACCGACAGGTGATAGTTATCGCTATCCGCCGACGTCGACTGGCCGTTGAGGTGGCTTTGGGTATAACCGGTCGCCGCACCCACGCGCCAGCCGTCGTTCACCTCGGTGTCCAGGCCCAGCAGTACGCCGCTGGTGGACGAGGAGTAGCCGCTGGCGTTGTTGTCACCGCTGACGTTGTTGCGCCCCCCGAGTAGCTGTACCCAGCCGCCGTTGTCACGGGTATCGATCTGCGCACTGGAGTCCAGGGACTGGGCCTGTTGCAGACGAGCGTTGACCGCTTCACGCAGGTAGCGGCTATCAGCCATTTGCGCTGCGGCCACGTCCGAATGCAGTTGCCCTGACAGTTGCTTGAAACCCTCCCGCGCCTGAGCGACGGAATCCGACGCCAGCAGGCTTTCGTAGACCGGGCTGCCAGCGCCCAGTGTCTCGGCCACCGTCGCCACCGCACGTTCGTTGCGGGTTTGCGCGACACTGGCGAAAGTGGTCTGGTTGCGGGCTATCGCCAGGGTCAGCTGGTTCGGTTGATAGTTGAGCGCAGTGCCGATGAACAGGTAGTTAGGCGCAAACGCCGCAAACTGCCCCTGGATACCTTGGCTCGCGCTGAGGATAGTGAACTGCTGGCCCAGCAAGCTGCGCGCCTCGGTGGCGGTCAACAGATTGGGGCTGTTCTCCAGGGACACGTTCACCACACCGCCGTTGAGAGTCGCCACCCCGCTGCTCTGCAACTGGTCGCTGCGGCCATCGGCCCCGACTTCGACGGCATACACCGAACCCGGATTGAACGTGACATCGCCGGTGCGCAGCGTGCCTATCGAATGCCCCGGGGCCACTCGCCCACCGTTGTTGACAGTCAACGCGCCCACAGTGCCGTTACCGGCCAGGGTGCCGCCCAATGTGGTCATCACGCCGTTATCGGCATTGCGCGTGCCCACGGCGCTGCCGTCTACCGTCACGGCAGAGGTCAACGCGCCGTCCACCGACAATTTGCCACCGCGTACCCAGGTGCTGCCCGAATAGCTGTTCTGGCCTTCCAGCACCAACTCGCCATCCCCCGACTTGACCAGGCTACCCACGTAGGTGCTGCCAGTGAGCTGGTCCTGGCCGCGGGTGAGTGTCGCCTGCTCCCGGGCATGACCGATGTCGTATTCGAACTGGTCGTCGGCCGAGGCATTGGCGGGCAGACCATTGAGCCAGCCTTTCTGCGCTTTAGTGGCGGCCCAGCTCGCCTGTTCGGCGGCGTCCTCTACGCGACGGGCGCGAATGGCCTCATCGGAAATCGGGTTGGCCCATATATCACGGGTACCGCTGGGCAAAGCCACTGCCACCGCACCGAGGAACTGCCCCGGCCCTTGCATGGCTTTTTGCAGGTTGGGCAAGCCCCAACCACTGACCACACCTGGCACTTGTGGCGTACCCGGCGGCGCATCGTGCACCGGTTGCAGGTTGTCGTAGGTGCGGCCTCCGGTCAGCTCGCCAACCGGCGTGTCCGGGCCATCCGGGGCTTGCAGGCTGGAGGTGGTCAGCAACACGTCCCGCGCCTGGCTGGGCGTCATATAGGGGAAGCGCTGCATCACCAACGCCAGAGCCCCGGAAACGCTCGGCGCGGCGGCCGAGGTGCCGTTGGCATTGGGGATAATTTCGCCCTCGGGGCCGGCGGACGGGATGCCCGACACGCCCATCACACACCACCACTTGGACGTACCGCAGCGGTTGTAGACCTGGGCACTGGTCTCGTCGTAGCCAGTGATGGAGAGGAACTTAGCTTCGATATCCGGCTTGAAAAACGGCAGGTTCGCATTGGTGTCCGGGTTGGCACCGTGGCTGTCGTTGCCCGCCGAGATGATCTGGATGAACGTGTTTTGCCGGGCCGCATCAGCCATGGCGTCCATCCAGGTTTTGTGCCCGGCGTGGGCCTTGTCCCAGAACGGGCGATAGGCGGCGGTCATATCCCGTAGGTTTTGCGCGGCGCTGTCGCCGACATTGCCGAAGTG
Source organism: Pseudomonas sp. L13 (assembly GCF_009935965.1). Taxonomy (NCBI): domain Bacteria; kingdom Pseudomonadati; phylum Pseudomonadota; class Gammaproteobacteria; order Pseudomonadales; family Pseudomonadaceae; genus Pseudomonas; species Pseudomonas sp. L13. Next base: position 85,082 of record NZ_QODJ01000010.1, on the reverse strand, counting down.
GTTCTCCACGTCATCGCGCGAGCTCTGCCCCCAGCTCTGGTTGACGATCGCCACGTTCTTCGCGGCCAGGGCGTTGTAGCTGGCCATGAATGCGTTGTAGTCGAGGTCGTTGGAGCCTTGGTAGCGGTCGTTATCGCTGCCGCCAGTGTTGGCCACAAACAGATTGGCGTCGAAGGCAATGCCGTGCATACCCGTGCCGTTGCGGTTGGCGGCCAGCACCCCGGACATCTCCGTGCCATGCCCGTCGTTGAATGCGGGGTCGTATTCCCCAGGGATACTGAAAGGCTCACCCTGCTTGAACTCGCCGCTGGGCACTTCAAGGCGGTAACGCGGATGGGTGGCGTAGTACTCGCCCGTGGAGGTCACCGCCTGCACCCGGTCCTGGCCCTGGGCATTCTTGCCCTGGAACTCGGAGTGTTCGGTGAGGATGCCTGAATCCAGCACGCCGACATTCACTCCCTTGCCGGTGATGCCCAAGGCATAGGCGTAATACGCGTTGGTGCGGTCCAGGCCGGAATTGACCTGGGCTTCCGGGGTCTTCCAGGTTTGCGCGTTGGCGCTCCAGTCACGGGTTGCGCCAGCCCAGGAAAGGCCTGCGTTCAATTGCCCGCTCAGGTTGCTGCTCACGCCCGGCTCGACGTAGGTGTAAGGCTTGGCGGCCGGCAGGTTGGCGATAATGGCCTTGGAGAAATCGAGGATATTGGTAGTGTAGCGGCCGCTGTTGCTGAACAGCCGGCTGCGGTAGTAATCCAGGCGCGAGGCGTAGTCCAGTGGCCGACGGGTGTCGCCGAGCATGGCGCCAATGGTGAGGTTTTCGGGTTGCAGCTCATAGTTTTGCTTGAGGGCCGAATCGAACTTGCCGGACTGGGCCGCGAAATCCTTGGCAGCAAGATCGACAATATCGGGGTAGGCAAACCTGAGGTTTTTGTACACGGCCGTCTCAGGGCCGAATGAGGCGACGGCTGTCCTGAACGCCGATTCCAATACCAGCGGGGTGTAAGGGTTGTCGTCTGCCCTGGTCATGGAACCGTGGCCCAGCCATAAGGCTAGGCCGAGTGCTATGGGTGTGAGGGGTGCGGTCTTGAAACGGGGGGTGCGATTGCGTTGCGACACAATGAAGCCATTACCTGCTACGTCCATTTTCCTTTCCCTTTGGATATATGCGTCATCAATGAGCGGTGTTTCGGGCTTTTGTAATAGGCAGGGTCACGGTGAAAACCCTGGGCAGGTTTTCCAAGCGTTCGTCGAATCAAGGAGGTGGTGTTCCGACGGGGGTGTTGCAGTGTTTTTATAGTTTTTACCGCGAGAAAAAATGTAACAAAATAATTACAGACACCACAAGCACCCAGGACGCGTTAACGCAGGCAAATGTCGCACAAAACAAAAACCCCGGACTTCGTGAAAAATCCGGGGTTTTTCGTCGCAGCTTCGCTGTAATTACAGATGAGACTCGGCGTATTCAGCCAGAATCGAACGGGGTACCCCTTGCAGCGCAATGTGCACGCCGTTCGGGAAGTCTTTGAAGCGTTCCGTCAGGTAAGTCAGCCCGGAGCTGGTCGCGGACAGGTAAGGGGTGTCGATCTGCGCCAGGTTGCCCAGGCACACCACTTTGGAACCGGCGCCGGCACGGGTGATGATGGTTTTCATCTGGTGCGGCGTAAGGTTCTGGCATTCATCGATCAGAATCAGGCTTTGCTGGAAGCTGCGACCTCGGATGTAGTTGAGGGATTTGAACTGCAACGGCACTTTGCTGAGGATGTAGTCGACGCTGCCATGGGTGTTTTCGTCATCCATGTGCAAGGCTTCGAGGTTGTCGGTAATCGCCCCCAGCCACGGCTCCATTTTTTCCGCCTCGGTACCGGGCAGAAAACCGATTTCCTGGTCCAGGCCCTGCACGCTGCGGGTGGCGATGATGCGGCGATAGCGTTTAGTGACCATGGTCTGTTCGATGGCCGCAGCCAGGGCCAGGATGGTTTTGCCCGAACCTGCGGCGCCGGTCAGGTTGACCAGGTGGATGTCCGGGTCGAGCAGCGCGTAGAGCGCCAGGCTCTGGTAGATATCACGCGGTTTAAGGCCCCAGGCTTCCTGGTGCAACAGGGGCTCCTGATGCAGGTCGAGAATCAGTAGCTTGTCGACCTGGATCTCTTTGATCCAGCCCACGAAGCCCTGTTCATCGACGATAAACTCATTGATATGCACGGCCGGCAGGTTGTCGATCAGCTGTACCTGATGCCAGGTGCGGCCGTGGTCCTGACGGGTTTCGACCTTGCTCACACGGTCCCAGAACGAGCCGGTCATCATGTGATAACCACGGGACAACATCGACACGTCGTCGACCAGTTGGTCAGTGCTGTAGTCCTCGGCAGCGATCCCACACGCTCGTGCCTTGAGGCGCATATTGATGTCTTTGGTCACCAGCACCACGCGCAGGTCCTTGTCGCGCGCATGCAGGTCGATCAATTGGTTGATGATTTTGTTGTCGTTCAGGTTTTCCGGCAGCAGGCTGTTGGGCTCGCTGCGCTTGCTCATCAGGATCGACAGCAAGCCCTTCGGGCCGCCTTTGCCACGCTGGATCGGTACGCCGACCTCGACGTCCTCGGGCGAGGCTTCACCCAGGGTCTTGTCGATCAGGCGGATGGCCTGGCGGCATTCGGCGGCAACGCTGTGGTGGCCGCTTTTGAGTTTGTCGAGCTCCTCAAGCACGATCATCGGGATGGCGACGTGGTGTTCTTCGAAGTTCAGCAGTGCGTTTGGATCGTGGATCAATACATTGGTATCAAGCACATAAAGGATTGGCTGGTCGGAAGAAGGGTTACGTCCATGATCATCCATACTCGGTCACCTTTGTGGGAGCCATTCGACGCAATACCTGGGCGGTGCTGCGCCTCGATTCGACCACCGATTGCACCTTGAGTAAGGTCAAGTGCAGTGCCCACAGGAGGAGTCTTGGAAGACGCCACCTGTGCTGCAGGTTTCGGCGATCTGACTTCGTAATACCGCAAAACCCATGACAGGAAAAAGCACTTTGACGCTTTTTTGAAGTTTATTTTTCAGGATGACGAATAGCACTAGCCGAGTGCCATGTACCCCGTTAAAGTCGGAAGTCCGCCTGCATCGAAATGTCGCAGCAAATCGCCCCGAAAGCACCCCATCCCCAGCAAAGCCGGGCACTTCATCGAAATGCCTCGCGGCACTCCTGCCAACCCAAGCCACTCTGCGCCGTCGCCTGCAACACCATCGGCAATGCCACCCGCGCCTTGTCCTGAGTGTCGTGAAACACGATCACGCCTTTGCGCCACAGCAGCATCAACGTCAGCACCCGTTGCGCCGACTCATCGGCCTTGAGCTTGCCCGGCTCGTCCTGGGAATCGATATCCCATAACGCCACTTGCAAGCCCTGTTGCTGAAAGAAGCCCTGGCTGTCCGCACGGCGTTGCCCATACGGTGGGCGGAACAAGGGCACATAGTTTTCCGGCATCAGGTTCTGTACCAGCCCGGCACTGCGGGTGATGGAGCTTTGCCAGTCGACCCAATGGCTGTGGGAGCGGTACTGCCAGCCCTGCAGGCCCACGCACTGCCCTTGGTACAGCGCCTGCACATCGGCGGCGGAACTGCGCTCCACACGAGTTTGCAAGCTGCTGCCAAGGACAAAGAACGTCGCGTTCATCTTTTGCTTGCGCAGGTAATCGGTGAGCCAGTCGGTATTGCCGCTGACAGGTGCAGGGCCACCGTCGAAGGTCAGCAAAAACATCCGGTCATTGAGTTCATCACCGTTGCGCTCATGATCGCCAAAGCGCGCCACTTCACTGCTGATCTGCGGAAACAGCGCAGCCTTGCGCAACAACTCGTCCAGATAGCGCTCGTGGAAGTGCCGGCTGGGGGCGGCCCAGCCTATATAGAAAGAGTTGTCACCGACCTCGAACTTGCCGGCCTGCTCACGCAGGTCGTCCATGCTTTCCACCAGGTAGCAGAACGAGGCGTCTTCTTCGCAGCTCTGCTGGGCGAACGTGTAGTTCTCCAACAGCCGTTGCCAGAGCTGGCGACGCAGGTCGTCGATGGCAGCCAGGTTGATGATCTTCAACCCCAGGCGTTGCTTGAGCGCGGTTTCGTCCAGGGCTTCGCTGGCGAGCAGGCCGTGGGCGAACATCAGGATCTCCGCACGCGAAGCCACATCGAACAGCGCCGGGCTGACGAGTTTTTCCGGCCAGGTACCACGGTCCAGGCTGGCGACATCCACCGGCGCGGCCTGGGCATTCAGGCACAGCAGGCAAGCCGACAATAAAAGCGCTAATCGCACACGGGGTCTCCCTCTGCAGAGTTACCGCCCATCATAGCGGACTGCCCCGCCTTTATTGTGTAGGAGCGAGCTTGCTCGCGAAAAACGTCTGGGCACCGCGCTTATTCAGCCTACCAGCGTTATCGTTGACGACTTTCGCGAGCAAGCTCGCTCCTACACAAAACCTGGGCCTATTGGCTTGATAGGTGGAGTCGAACGCTCCAACCCCCTAGAATCCCCCCACGATTCCAGGAGCCAACTTCATGCTGATGGTGATTTCCCCCGCCAAAACCCTCGACTTCGAGTCCAAGCCGGTCACTGCGCGCTTCACCCAGCCGCAGTACCTGGACCACTCCCAGGAACTGATCGAGCAACTGCGCGAGCTGAGCCCGGCGCAAATCAGTGAGCTGATGCACGTCTCCGACAAAATCGGTGGCCTCAACGCCGCGCGCTTCGGCAGCTGGACGCCGGCTTTCACCCCGGCCAACGCCAAGCAGGCGCTGCTGGCGTTCAAGGGCGACGTGTATACCGGCCTGAATGCCGAGATCTTCAGCGATGCCGATTTCAGCTACGCCCAGGACCACCTGCGCATGCTCTCGGGGCTCTACGGCTTGCTGCGCCCGTTGGACTTGATGATGCCGTACCGCCTGGAGATGGGCACCAAGCTGGCCAATGCCCGTGGCAAAGACCTCTACGCTTTCTGGGGTACGCGCATCAGCGAGTGGTTGAATGAAGCACTGGCCGAGCAAGGCGACGACGTGCTGCTCAACCTGGCGTCCAATGAGTATTTTTCGGCGGTCAAGCGCACGGCCTTGAAGGCGCGGATTATCAATACCGAGTTCAAGGACCTGAAGAACGGCCAGTACAAGATCATCAGCTTCTACGCCAAAAAGGCCCGGGGCATGATGAGCCGGTTTGTGATTGAAGAACGCATCAACGACCCGGCGAAGCTCAAGCAGTTCGATGTGCAGGGTTACCGCTTCAATGCGGAGCAGTCCAAGCCGGACAACCTGGTGTTTTTGCGCGATCACGCACCGGAATAAGGCCTGTACAGCCACCAACATCAACTGTGGGAGCTGGCTTGCCTGCGATATTGGTGGGTCAGCCTACTCATATGTTGCTGATACACCGCTATCGCAGGCAAGCCAGCTCCCACCTTTTTTGTCTGCATTTCAGCCCTGAAATCGTCATTTATTTGGCGTCAAAAAATATTCTGACACATCCCTAACAATTTCTTCACTCGACACCCGTCGGTTTTTTCCGTAGTGGCACCACTTTTTTTTAACGGTAGTGGCACAAAACTATCCTCTCGCACCAACTCCCCATAACTACTGGCCTAAATAGCAAGTGCTATCAATATAGTACCAGTGCCATCTTTTCTAATATTTCAAAAAATTTCCGGAAAGGGGATGAGCGGCCCGGAACTTCGTCCTGAAGCACCGCTCATACCACCGGTAACGAAATTCTCTGTTTACGTAAGAGATGACTTACATACCGACCAATGGAAGTAGCCAAGTTGTCATAAAGCACTTTGGCTCGAGGGTCATATCATCAACTGATTGAGTTGAGGGCGGCGATAAGGACTCATTGCCAACCCCCTAAAGGCCAAGGCAGCGCTGACCTAAATGAGCCAGTGTTAACACCCAAGGCATTGATATCAAAAGGCTTCTTGCCTGTATCAAAGCCCTGCGGCACTGGCGCCGGCCCCTTCCGCCACGGAAAGCCGGCTGCATTTCAGGGCAAGCCCCAATAACAAGGCCACGTTGCGCACAACTTGAGTGCAATAGTTAGTCACTCGCTATTTAACATGCCTGCACGCGGTAAGTCGGCGTCTATTCGCCTAACTTTCGCGGCATCAGTGACGCTTGCAAACATGAACTCCGGCCATCTAATGGCATGATTTAAACATAGAGGTAATTGCGATGCGCATCAGCATATTTGGTTTGGGTTACGTTGGCGCCGTGTGCGCCGGTTGCCTGTCTGCCCGTGGCCATGAAGTGGTCGGCGTAGACATCTCCAAGGAAAAGATCGACCTGATCAATGCGGGTAAATCCCCCATCGTTGAACCAGGTCTGGGCGAACTGTTGAGCCAAGGCATCGCAACCGGTCGACTGCGCGGTACCACCAACTTCGCCGAAGCCATCCGCGACACCGACCTGTCGATGATCTGCGTGGGTACGCCGAGCAAGAAAAACGGCGACCTGGAGCTCAATTACATCGAATCGGTATGCCGTGAGATCGGTTTTGTGCTGCGCGACAAGACCACCCGCCACACCATCGTAGTGCGCAGCACCGTACTGCCAGGCACCGTGGCCAACGTGGTGATCCCGATCCTGGAAGACTGCTCCGGCAAGAAAGCCGGCGTTGATTTCGGCGTCGCGGTCAACCCGGAGTTCCTGCGTGAATCCACCGCGATCGCTGACTATGACCTGCCGCCGATGACCGTCATCGGTGAGTTCGACACCGCCTCCGGCGATGTCCTGCAGTCGCTGTACGAAGAACTCGATGCGCCGATCATCCGCAAGGACATCGCCGTCGCCGAAATGATCAAGTACACCTGCAACGTGTGGCACGCCACCAAAGTCACTTTCGCCAACGAGATCGGCAACATCGCCAAGGCTGTCGGCGTCGACGGTCGTGAAGTGATGGAAGTGGTCTGCCAGGACAAGACCCTCAACCTGTCCCAGTACTACATGCGCCCAGGCTTCGCCTTCGGTGGCTCGTGCCTGCCAAAAGACGTGCGCGCCCTCACCTACCGCGCCGGCTCCCTGGACGTGGAAGCACCGCTGCTCAACTCGCTGATGCGCAGCAACGAGTCCCAGGTACAGAACGCCTTCGACATCGTCTCCAGCCACGAAAAACGCAAAGTCGCCCTGCTGGGCCTGAGCTTCAAGGCCGGTACCGACGACCTGCGCGAAAGCCCGCTGGTAGAACTGGCAGAAATGCTGATCGGCAAGGGCTACGACCTGAGCATCTACGACAGCAACGTCGAATATGCCCGTGTACACGGCGCGAACAAGGACTACATCGAGGGCAAGATCCCCCACGTGTCGTCCCTGCTCAACTCGGATTTCGATGATGTGATCAACAACTCCGACGTGATCATCCTCGGTAACCGTGACGAGAAGTTCCGTGCCCTGGCGCATAACGCTCCGGAAGGCAAACAAGTGGTCGACCTGGTGGGCTTCATGTCCAAGGCCACCAGCGTGAGCGGCCGTACCGAAGGTATTTGCTGGTAACAGCAACGGCAAGTTTCAGGCTGCAAGTGGCTTTATCCCCAGCGCTTGCAGCCTGAAGCCTCCTCACCTTGCGGATGACGCTTATGTCCAAGTTAAAACATGTATTTCTGCAATCGGCCGGCTGGCTGTTCTTTCTCAGCCTGCTGATGGGTCTCGCCCTGCTGTTGCCGGCGAGCACCTTCGATTCGCAATCGAAGAATTTTATTTTCCTGATTGGTGCCGTGGGTATCTGGCGCTACTCGATGGGCGCGACGCATTTCTTTCGCGGCATGCTGTTCCTGTACGTGGTGTACCCGCACCTGCGCCGCAAAGTGCGCAAGCTGGGCAAGGCCGCCGACCCGTCCCATGTGTTCCTGATGGTCACCAGTTTTCGTATCGACGCGCTGACCACCGCCCAGGTCTACAGCTCGGTGATTCGCGAAGCCATCGACTGCGGCTTCCCCACCACCGTGGTGTGCTCGCTGGTGGAAATGTCCGATGAGCTGCTGGTCAAGAGTCTCTGGGAAAAGCTCAACCCGCCGGCTCACGTCAAGCTCGACTTCGTGCGTATCGCCGGCACCGGCAAGCGCGACGGCCTGGCGTTTGGTTTCCGTGCCATCTCCCGCCACCTGCCGGACGACCGCGCCGTGGTGGCCGTGATCGATGGCGACACCGTGCTGGCCGAAGGTGTGGTACGCAAGACCGTGCCGTGGTTCCAGCTGTTCGGCAATGTCGGTGGCCTGACCACCAACGAATTCTGCGAAGTGCGCGGCGGCTACATCATGAGCGAATGGCACAAACTGCGCTTCGCCCAACGCCACATCAACATGTGCTCCATGGCCCTGTCCAAGCGCGTGCTGACCATGACCGGGCGCATGTCGGTGTTCCGTGCCAGCGTAGTCACCGACCCGGGCTTTATCGCCGACGTGGAAAGCGACTCGCTGCAACACTGGCGCCTGGGCCGCTTCAAGTTCCTCACCGGGGATGACAAGTCCAGCTGGTTCAGCCTGATGCGCCTGGGCTACGACACCTTCTACGTGCCGGATGCCGCGATCAACACCGTGGAACACCCGCCGGAAAAGAGCTTCATCAAGGCCAGCCGCAAACTGATGTTCCGCTGGTACGGCAACAACCTGCGCCAGAACTCCCGCGCGCTCGGCCTGGGCGTGCGTCGCCTCGGCCTGTTCACCAGCGTGGTGTTGTTCGACCAGCGCGTGTCGATGTGGACCTCCCTGCTCGGCCTGACCGTGGCGATGATCGCCACCTTCAAGTACGGCGGCGCGTTCATCCTCGCCTACCTGCTGTGGATCGGCATTACCCGCCTGATCCTCACCCTGCTGTTGTCGTGCTCTGGCCACAAGATCGGCCCGGCCTACCCGCTGATTCTCTATTACAACCAGATCATGGGCGCGTTGGTGAAGATCTACGTGTTCTTCCGCCTTGATCAACAGTCCTGGACCCGCCAGGACACCAAACTGACCCGCGATTTGGCCAGCTTTCAACGTTGGTTCAACACCTGGTCGTCTCGGACCATGACCTTCTCCGCCGGCAGCATCTTCGTTGCCGTGTTGCTGATGATGGTCTGACCCTGCCAAGCCTGAATTAACCTAGGAATTACACCCGATGAATAGCCAAGTAAACGCCAACGTTGTCCACGAATCCGAAGCCCAGCGCCAGCACGCCCGGGTGAAAATCCCGGCCAAGCTGCGCTTCTTCAACAGCGACCGCACGCCGACCGAGGCGAAGGTTATCGACCTGTCCGCCGGCGGCCTGGCCTTCACCGCCACCCAGCCACTCACCATCGGCCAAGTGCACAAAGGCCGCCTGCAGTTCGTGATCGATAACCTCGGCCTGGCCATGGACGTGGAGCTGCAAATCCGCTCCTACGACCGCCAGACCGGCCGCACCGGTTGCCAGTTCCAGAACCTCGATGCCCAGGATATTTCCACCCTGCGCCACCTGATCACCTCGCACCTGTCCGGCGACATCGTGACCATGGGCGACGTGCTCGCGACCCTGCAACGCGACAACTTCACCAAGGCACGCAAGGTCAAGGACGGCGGCAGCGGCATGACCGCGTTCGGTCGCCTGCGCGCCGTGACCTTCAGCCTGGCGATCTTTTTGGTGGGCCTGGCGGCCTTCGGTTTTGTGGTCAAGTCGCTTTACGGCATGTACTTCGTCAGCCACGCCCAGGCCGGCCTCGTCAGCGTACCGGGCATGAACGTGACCATGCCCCGTGACGGCACCGTGCAAAGCCTGCTCAAGGGTGATTCGGTAGCGGCCAAAGGCGCGCCACTGGCGACTTTCAGTACCAGCATGCTCGATGTCCTCAAGGGCCACCTGGATGAAGACCAGCTGCAACCGGCCAAGGTCGAGGAACTGTTCGGCAAGCAAATGACCGGCACCCTGACCTCGCCCTGCGATTGCGTGGTGGCCCAGCAACTGGTCGCCGACGGCCAGTACGCCAGCAAGGGTGATGTGATCTTCCAACTGGTGCCACGCGGCAGCCAGGCCAACGTGGAAGCGCGCTTCAGCTATCGCCAGTTCGGTGACGTGCGCCCAGGTACGCCGGTGAACTTCCAGGTCGCCGACGAAGAACAAGTGCGCACCGGCACCATCGTCAGCAGCACCAGCCTGAACAGCGCCGACCTGTCCTCCGACATCCGTGTGCAGATCAAGCCTGACGCACCGCTGGACAGCACCTACGCCGGCCGCCCGGTGGAAGTCACCAGCGACCGTGGCCCATCGCTGAACTGGCTGATCGACAAAGCCATGGCCCACGGTCTGTAAGCGAGGACATGCCTGTGACTCTTCCAAATACACCGTTGACCTATGTGGGAGCCGGGCTTGCCCGCGATGCAGGCGACTCGGTGCATCAGTTGCACCGCAGCGATGCCATCGCAGGCAAGCCAGCTCCCACCCAGAGCAGATTTCACTTGGCCTCTGCGTACTGCGCGCTGGCACTGGCCGTGAGCCTGGCCGGTTGCGCCGGCCTGCCCGACCAGCGCCTGGCCAATGAAGCGCTGAAACGCGGCGACACCGTCACCGCCCAGCACAATTACCAGCAACTGGCGGAACTGGGCTACAGCGAGGCCCAGGTGGGCCTGGCCGATATCCAGGTCGGCACCCGTGACCCAGCGCAAATCAAGCAGGCCGAAGCCACTTACCGTGCGGCGGCAGACACCTCGCCCCGCGCCCAGGCACGCCTGGGTCGCCTGTTGGTAGCCAAGCCCGGCGCCACCGAGGCCGAACACCATGAAGCCGAAAGCCTGCTGAAAAAAGCCTTTGCCAATGGCGAAGGCAATACCTTGATCCCGCTGGCGATGCTGTACCTGCAATACCCGCACAGTTTCCCCAACGTGAATGCCCAACAGCAGATCAGCCAATGGCAGGCAGCCGGTTACCCGGAAGCCGGCCTGGCCCAGGTGCTGCTGTATCGCACCCAGGGTACCTACGACCAGCATCTGGATGACGTGGAGCGCATCTGCAAAGCCGCGCTGAACACCACCGATATCTGCTACGTCGAACTGGCCACGGTCTATCAGAAAAAACAGCAGCCGGAACAACAGGCCGAGCTGCTCAAGCAAATGGAAGCAGGCGTAAGCCGTGGCAGCGTGACTGCACAGCGGGTCGACAGCGTCGCCCGCGTACTCGGCGATGCCACCCTCGGCACCCCGGACGAAAAAACCGCCCAGGCGTTGCTGGAAAAAATCGCCCCCGGCTACCCGGCGTCCTGGGTCAGCCTGGCGCAACTGCTCTACGACTTCCCCGAACTGGGCGACGTCGACCAGATGATGAAGTACCTCGACAACGGCCGCGCCGCCGACCAGCCACGCGCCGAATTGCTGCTGGGCAAGCTCTACTACGAAGGCAAGTGGGTGCCCGCCGATGCCAAGGCCGCCGAGGCGCATTTCGAAAAAGCCGTGGGCCGTGAAGTGGCCGCCGATTACTACCTCGGCCAGATCTACCGCCGTGGCTACCTGGGCAAGGTTTACCCGCAAAAAGCCTTGGACCACCTGCTGACCGCCGCGCGCAACGGCCAGAACAGTGCCGATTTCGCCATTGCCCAACTGTTTTCCCAAGGCAAGGGCACCAAGCCCGACCCATTGAACGCCTATGTCTTCAGCCAGTTGGCCAAGGCCCAGGACACGCCAGAAGCCAATGACCTGGCCACCCAGCTCGAAGCGCCGCTGACCCCTGCGCAACGCGCCGAAGGCCAACGCCTGGTGCAACAGGAACTGGCCGCCCGCGGCACCCTGGCCCAAAGCACGCTGCAACTGCACGCCCTGCAAGAAGAAGACGGCGAGGAATCCCTATGAAGCTCAACCCATTCGTGAAGGCCGGCATCGGCCTGTCCTTCGCCCTGCTGTGGTCGTGCCCGACCCTGGCCGCGCTCACCGAAGCCAGGAACTTTGGCCTGGAAGTCAAAGCCACCGCGCAGTCTGAAGATGACCGCGACCTCGGCACCCAGAAAGGCGGCGACGTCAACGGCATCGGCCTCGACCTGCGCCCCTGGATCTACGGCGAAAGCGGCGCGTGGAGCGCCTACGCCATGGGCCAGGCAGTGGTGTCCAGCGACATCATCGAGACCGACACCCTGCAACAGTCGGCCGATGACACCACCGAGCAGCAGTCGAGCAACGACGACCGCAAGGCCAAGAAAAACTACCTGGCCCTGCGGGAGTTCTGGGTCGGCTACAGCGGCTTCACGCCCTACCCCGGCGAGATCCTTAAGTTCGGCCGCCAGCGCCTGCGCAATGACGACGGCCAATGGCGCGACACCAACATCGAAGCGCTGAACTGGACCTTCGATACCACCTTGCTCAAGGCCAATGTCGGCGCCGCCGAACGTTTCAGCGAATACCGCACCGACCTCAAGGAGCTGTCGCCGGTCGACAAAGACCGCCAGCACTTCTACGCCGACGCCGCCTACCAGTGGACGCCGGGCCAGTGGATCGGCGTGCGCGGCCACCACACCCATGACGACGGCAAGCTCGACTACGCAGAACCGGGTGTGGCCAGCGACCCGTTGGATAAGCGCGAAAACGGCGACCTGACCTGGCTGGGCATCGAAGCCAACAGCGATGCCTATAACTGGCGCAACACCAACACCGTCAACTACTGGGCGAGCATCACCGGCATGCGCGGCGACCGCGACAAGGTCAACGCCTTGAACGCCGACGGCACACGCCCCACCAGCGCCAAGCGCAGCGATGACCTGAGCGGCTGGGCCACTGACATCGGCGTGCGCCTGCGCCTGGACCCGCAGTGGCAAGTCGGCGCGGCCTATTCGCGCGCCAGTGCCGAGTACGAGCAGAACGGCCTGCAAAGCAACCGTTCGAACTGGACCGGCACCCAGTCCCGCGTGCATCGCTTCGGTGAAGCCTTTCGCGGCGAGATGAACAACATGCAGTCCATGAGCCTGTTCGGTTCCTGGCAGCTACGCGAGGACTACGACGCCAGCCTGGTGTACCACAAGTTCTGGCGCGTGGACGGCAACAAGCCGGTGGGCAGCAACGGTATCAACGCGGTGCAGAACAACACCGATGACGTCACCGGCGCGATCCTCTCCAGCACCTCCCTGCCCCTTGAAGACGGCAAGAAAGATCTTGGCCAAGAGATGGACCTGGTGGTCACCAAGTACTTCAAGAAAGGCTTGCTGCCTGCGGCGCTGAGCCAGTCGATCGACGAGCCTTCAGCCCTGGTGCGTTTGCGTGCCGGTGTGTTCAAGCCCGGCGATGCCTATGGCAGCCAGGTCGACTCCTACATGCACCGCGCGTTTGTCGACGTGGTCTGGAAATTCTGATGGGAGCCTGCGCCATGAATGCTCAAAGCCTACTCGTCGCGGCAATGCTGATGGCCAGCGCCACAGCGTTCGCCGATACGGCGGCCAAGGCGCCGACCATCGCCAAGGAACTGCAACAGGCCAAGACCTACACCATTTCCAGCCCGCCCACTGCGCCGCTGGAAATGGCCAAGCCGGCGCTGCCCGACCTGTCGGGCTATACCGCTGCGGCGATGGAAAAGAAAATCGTCAGAAGCAAGCCGGGCAAAATCAGCCTCCGCCGCATGATGCAGGAAGACGCGCTCAAAGACTTTATCGGCGGCGATAACAAAATGGCCGAATGGGTGGTGCGCCAGCACGGCATTCCCCAGGCGATTTTCGTCGACGACGGCTACCTGAACCTCAAGGACCTGCTGGGCAAGGTGCCCAAGCAGTACTTCAGCGAAACGTCGCCGGGGGTGTTCCTGGCCAAGTTGCCGATCGTGGTGGGCCGTAAGGGCATCCTCGATATCGACAAAAACACCCAGGAACTGCGCCTGTCCCAGCAAGCCGGTTCGTTTTTGATCAACGACGGTCAACTGTTCGTGCGCGATACCAAGATCACCGGCTGGGACGAAAAAGCCAACGGCCCGGCGCTGTTCAAGTCGGCCAAGGAGTTCCGCCCGTTCTTGCTGGCCTGGGGCGGCACCGAAACCTATGTCGCCAACAGCAAGATGGCCAGCTTCGGCTATGCCAACAGTAAGTCGTACGGAGTGAGTATTTCCCAGTACACGCCGAACATGGCCAAGGTGCTCAAGCGCCCTGAGCCGACCGGCTGGATCATCGATTCCGAGTTCTCGGACATGTGGTACGGCTTTTACTGCTACGAGACCACAGGCTTTGTGATCAAGGGCAATACCTACAAAGACAACATCGTCTACGGCATTGACCCCCATGACCGTTCCCACGGCCTGATCATCGCGGACAACACCGTGTACGGCACCAAGAAGAAGCACGGCATCATCATTTCCCGGGAAGTGAACGACAGCTTCATCTTCAACAACCGCAGCTATGACAACAAGCTGTCGGGCCTGGTGATCGACCGTAACAGCGTGAACAACCTGATCGCCGACAACGAGATCTACCGCAACCACACCGACGGCATCACCCTGTATGAGAGCGGTGACAACCTGCTGTGGGGCAACAAGGTGATCAGCAACCGTCGCCACGGGATCCGCGTGCGTAACAGCGTGAACATCAAGCTCTACGAAAACACCTCGATGGCCAACGGGCTGACCGGCGTGTACGGCCACATCAAGGACTTGACCGACACCGACCGCGACATCGCCCTCGACCCGTTCGACGCCCAGGTGTCGCTGATCGTGGTTGGCGGTGAACTGGCGGGTAACGGCAGCGGGCCGCTGTCCATCGATTCACCCTTGAGTATCGAGCTGTATCGCGTGTCGATGCTGGCGCCGACCAAAGCCAGCGGCATCAGCTTCTCCGGCATCCTGGGTGACCGCCAGGAAGAAATTCTCGACCTGCTGGTGCGCCAGCAGAAAGCCGTGCTGATCGACCCCGTCGAACGCCAGACCGAATTGCAGGACTGAGGATGACCCTTATGCACCCACACATGATCAAACTGCTGAGCCTCTCAGGTCTGACCCTCGGCCTGCTGGCGGCCAGCCAGGGCGTACGTGCCGATGAGGTCAAAGCCCCGACCTTCACCGCCGAGCCGTGCTGCAGCCTGTGCCCGGCCGCCCACGACGCGAAGAACTACACCACGCGCTACCAGCAGAACTTCACCACCCTGGTACAAGCCCAGGGCGACTGGCTGTTCCGTACCCAGGAAGACCTGCGCACCGAATTCGACACCACCCCGGCCGGCTACAAGCGCATGCAGCAGTTGCACGATGCGTTCAAGAGCAAGGGCGTGGAACTGGTGGTGGTCTACCAGCCAACCCGTGGTTTGGTGAACCGCAACAAGCTCAACCCGGCGGAGAAAGCCTCGTTCGACTTCGACAAAGCCCTGGGCAACTACAAGACCATGCTCGGCCGCTTCGCCAAGATGGGCTACGTGGTACCAGACCTGTCACCGCTGACCAACGAGCAACTGCCGGATGAATTGCCGGCCCACGACTTCTACTTCCGTGGCGACCAGCACTGGACCCCGTACGGCGCCCAGCGCACCGCGAAAATCGTCGCGGCCAAGGTCAAGCAGATGCCGGAATATGCCGAGATTCCCAAGCGTGAATTCGAGACCAAGCGCTCGGGCCGCATGGGCAAGACCGGCACCCTGCACAACATGGCCGGGCAACTGTGTGGCACCAGCTACGCGATCCAGTACATGGACCAGTTCACCACCGAGCCCAAGGGCGAAGCCGGTGACGGCGACCTGTTCGGCGATTCGGGCAACCCGCAGATCACTCTGGTGGGCACCAGCCACAGTGGCAAGAACTACAACTTCGCCGGCTTCCTGGAAGAAGAAATCGGCGCCGACATCCTCAACGTCGCCTTCCCCGGCGGTGGCCTGGAAGGCTCGATGCTGCAGTACCTGGGCAGTGATGAATTCCAGAAGAGCCCACCGAAGATTCTGATCTGGGAGTTCTCGCCGCTGTACCGCCTCGACCAGGAAACCATCTACCGCCAGATGATGGCGCTGCTGGACAACGGCTGCGAAGGCAAGACCGCGCAGATGTCGGCCAGCGCCACGCTCAAACCCGGCAAAAACGAACTGATGGTCAACAGCGCCAACAAAGACCTGCGCAACGCCAACCATCAGGTGGATATCCGCTTCGCCGACCCGTCGGTGAAAACCTTGCAAGCCACCCTCTGGTACATGAACGGGCGCCACGAGGACATCAAGATCGAGAAACCCGAAACATCCGATACAGACGGGCGTTTCGCCTTTGAACTGCGCACCGATGAAGACTGGGCCTCGCAGAACTTGCTGGCCGTGGAGGTGCAGGGCCCTGAAGCGGGCGCTGCGGCGCAGAAGGTTGAAGCGAAAATTTGCACACGCAACGTATTTCCAAGCGGCGGCCAGCAGACCGCCCAACTCGGAAAGTGAGGTTACCTATGCAAAAGTTATTGCTCCCTGGCCTGCTGGGCCTGGCCATGTTCGCAGGTTCCGTCAATGCGGCGGCGCCACTGCGTCCGCCCCAGGGCTATTTCGCACCGATCGAAGCGTTCAAGACCGGCGACTTCAAGGAAAACTGCGACGCCATGCCCACGCCCTACACCGGGCCGTTGCAGTTTCGCAGCAAATACGAAGGCTCCGACAAGGCCCGTTCCACCCTGAATGTGCAGTCGGAAAAAGCCTTTCGCGACAGTACCGCCGACATCACCAAGCTGGAAAAAGACACCAGCAAGCGCGTGATGCAGTTCATGCGTGACGGTCGCCCGCAGCAGCTTGAATGCACCCTGAACTGGCTGGTGTCATGGGCCAAGGCCGATGCGTTGATGTCCAAGGACTTCAACCACACCGGCAAATCGATGCGCAAATGGGCATTGGGCAGCATGGCCTCGGCTTATGTGCGCCTGAAGTTCTCCGAGTCGCAACCGCTGGCCAAGTACCCGCAGCAAGCCCAGCAAATCGAAGCCTGGTTCAACAAGCTGGCCGACCAGGTGGTGAGCGACTGGGACAACCTGCCCCTGGAAAAAACCAACAACCACTCCTACTGGGCCGCCTGGTCGGTGATGGCAACGTCCATCGCCACCAACCGTCGCGACCTGTTTGATTGGGCAGTGAAAGAATACAAGGTCGGCGTGAACCAGGTCGATGACCAAGGCTTCCTGCCGAACGAATTGAAGCGTCAACAACGCGCCCTGTCGTACCACAACTACGCGCTGCCGCCGCTGTCGATGATCGCCAGCTTTGCCCTGGTCAACGGCGTGGACCTGCGCCAGGAAAACAACAGCGCGCTCAAGCGCCTGGGTGACAAGGTGCTGGCCGGGGTGAAAGACCCGGACATCTTCGAGCAAAAGAACGGCAAAGAGCAGGACATGAAGGACCTCAAGGAAGACATGAAATTTGCCTGGCTTGAGCCCTTCTGCACCCTCTACACCTGCGCCCCGGATGTGATCGAACGCAAGCATGGCATGCAACCGTTCAAGACCTTCCGCCTGGGTGGTGACCTGACCAAGGTCTACGACCCGGCGCATGAAAAAGGCAACAAAGGCTCCTGACAAAACACTACCTGAACTGTAGGAGCGAGCTTGCTCGCGAAGAACCCGCAGGCACCGCGATTCATCAGGTGCCCAGCGTCATCGTTAACGACCTTCGCGAGCAAGCTCGCTCCTACAGGGGTCGGGTGTGAATGTAATACAACCTCCCCCGAAATCGTGGGGGGTTTGGGGGGGCTCTGGCCCTTGACTGTTGGTTAAACATGGAGAGATCGGGATGGTTTTCTCGTCCAATGTGTTCCTGTTTCTGTTCTTGCCGATCTTCCTCGGCTTGTACTATTTGAGCGGGCAACGCTATCGCAATCTGCTGCTGCTGATTGCCAGCTACGTGTTCTACGCCTGGTGGCGAGTGGACTTCCTGGCGCTGTTCGCGGCCGTCACGCTGTGGAACTACTGGATCGGCCTCAAGGTCGGTGCCGCGGGCGTTCGCACCAAGCCGGCGCAGCGCTGGCTGTTGCTCGGCGTGGCGGTTGACCTGTGCATCCTCGGCTACTTCAAGTACGCCAACTTCGGTGTCGACAGCATCAACGTGATGATGAAGTCGGCGGGCCTGGAGCCGTTCATCCTCACCCACGTGCTGTTGCCGATCGGGATCTCGTTCTACATCTTCGAGTCCATCAGCTACATCATCGACGTGTACCGTGGTGACACGCCGGCAACCCGCAACCTAATCGACTTCGCGGCGTTCGTGGCGATCTTCCCGCACCTGATCGCCGGCCCCGTGCTGCGCTTTCGTGACCTGGCCGACCAGTTCAACAACCGCACCCACACCCTGGATAAATTCTCCGAGGGCTGCACGCGGTTCATGCAGGGTTTCATCAAGAAGGTCTTTATTGCCGACACCCTGGCGGTGGTGGCCGACCATTGCTTCGCCCTGCAAAACCCCACCACGGGCGATGCCTGGCTCGGCGCGCTGGCCTACACCGCGCAACTGTATTTTGACTTCTCCGGCTACAGCGACATGGCCATTGGCCTGGGCTTGATGATGGGTTTTCGCTTCATGGAAAACTTCAAGCAGCCCTACATCAGCCAGTCGATCACCGAGTTCTGGCGGCGCTGGCACATCAGCCTGTCCACCTGGCTGCGTGACTACCTGTACATCACCCTGGGCGGCAACCGTAAAGGCACGCTGACCACCTACCGCAACCTGTTCCTGACCATGCTGCTCGGTGGCCTATGGCACGGCGCGAACATCACCTACATCGTGTGGGGCGCCTGGCACGGCATGTGGCTGGCGATTGAAAAAGCCATCGGCCTGAACACCGCGCCGCGCAGTTTCAATGTGCTGCGCTGGGCCTTCACCTTCCTGCTGGTGGTGATGGGCTGGGTGATCTTCCGCGCCGAGAACCTGCACGTCGCCGGGCGTATGTACGGTGCAATGTTCAGCTTTGGCGAGTGGTCGCTGTCGGAACTCAACCGCGCCAACCTCACCGGCCTGCAAGTGGCAACCCTGGTGGTGGCCTACGCAACGTTGGCGTTCTTTGGCCTGCGCGACTTCTACACCAACCGCCCTGCCGACAAGACCAAGCCAGCCGACCCAAGCCTGATCAAGGCCGTACCCGGCGACACCCCTGGCAGCATCCACGAGCCCGGTTTCAGCGTGGGCCGTGACGCTGCCGTGCAACCGGCCTACTGGACCGCTGACTGGCCACGCTACGCCATGCGCGCTGCGGTGCTGCTGCTGTTCGTGGCGTCGATTCTCAAACTGTCGGCGCAGAGTTTCTCGCCGTTCCTTTACTTCCAATTCTGAGGGAGCCGACCATGACCCGTTCATTACGCGTCCTCTACATCAGCCTGTTCCTGGTGCTGTTGCTGGCACTTGGCGCCTGGTCGCTGCGCAGTTTCTTTGGCTTCAGCACCAACGCCGATGCCACGGTGCTTAACGGTCGCTGGACCAAAGCCGTCGAGACTCACTACGACGACGAGTTCCCGATCAAGCGTCTGGGCACCAACCTGTGGGCGGCGCTGGACTACAAGCTGTTCAACGAAGGCCGCCCTGGCGTGGTGCTGGGCCGTGATCACTGGTTGTACAGCGACGAGGAGTTCAACCCCGCCGTCAACGAAGACCAGAACCTGCAAGGCAACTACGCGCTGGTCGAAGGCGTGCGCCAGAAGCTCAAGGCCCAGGGCATCCAACTGGTGATGGCGATCGTGCCGGCCAAGGTGCGCCTGTATCCGGAGCATCTGGGTGACGTAAAACCCGCCAGCGTGCACGCCAACCTGTACCAGGACTTCCATGCCCGAGTGGCGGCGGACAACATTCCGGCCCCGGACCTGCTCGGCCCGCTGCAACAGGCCAAGCTGAGTGGCAAGCAAGTGTTCCTGCGCACCGACACCCACTGGACCCCAGACGGTGCCGAAGTCGCCGCCAAGCAATTGGCCAAGGCGATTGCCGACAAGACCCCGCTGAGTGGCGAGCCGCAGCGTTTTGTCACCGAGGCCGAGAAAACCGAGCCGCATAAAGGCGACTTGCGTTTGTTCCTGCCCCTGGACCCGCTGTTCGAAAACCTGATGCCGCCTAAAGAGCCGCTGGAAAAACGCGTGACCCACCTGGCCGAAGAGAAAGGTGATGACGCACTGTTCAGCGACAGCGAAACCCCAGTGGCACTGGTGGGCACCAGCTACAGCGCCAACCCCAACTGGAACTTCGTCGGTGCGCTCAAGCAAGCCTTGCACAGTGACGTGGTCAGCTACGCCGAAGACGGCCACGGCCCGATCCTGCCGATGCTCAGCTACCTCAAAAGTGATGACTTCAAGAACAGCCCGCCGCAGGTGCTGATCTGGGAGTTTCCTGAACGTTATCTGCCCGTTAACAACGAAATCGGTGATGCCGACCCGGCCTGGGTTGCGCAGCTTAAACAAGCCGGTTCGCGCCAACAGAACATGGCAAGCAACACATCCAAATCCGAGACGCCCGACCGGGCGCAAAACTGAAAGAGAGGTAACTCACATGACTTTCACTACTACTCCTCGTCGTCTCGCTAAAACCCTGGCTATCGCAGCGGGCTTGAGCGTCGTATCCCTATCGGCCTTCGCTGGCGGTGACGCCGCCCTGTACGGCCCGACTGCGCCAAAAGGCTCCAGCTTTGTGCGTATCTACAACGCCAGCAACCAGGAAGTCAGCGCCACCGTCGGCAGCACCAACCTCAGCGACGTTGCGCCACTGGCCAGCAGCGACTTCAGCTTCATGCCCGGCGGTGACTACAGCGCCAAGGTCGGCAGCCAGACCCTGCCGGTCAAGCTGGCCGCCGACCACTACTACACCTTGGTCAACAGCGGCAGCGGCCAGCCGCAGTTGATTGAAGAACCGCCGTTCAAGAACAAGCAGAAATCCCTGGTGCGCGTGCAGAACCTCAGCGACAAGGCCCTGACCCTGAAAACCGCCGACGGCAAGACCGATGTGGTCAAGTCGGTGGCTGCCAAGGGCCGTGGCGAGCGTGAGATCAACCCGGTGAAAGTGAGCCTGGCGTTGTATGACGGTGACAAGAAAGTCGGCGATGTGAAGCCGGTGGCGTTGGAACGCGGTGAAGCGGCGGTGCTGTATGTCACCGGCTCAGGCTCGAGCCTGTCGCCAGTGTGGGTGAAACGCCCGGTATCGACCCGCTAACGATTTCCCTGAGTTGACACGCCCCCTTGTGGGAGCTGGCTTGCCTGCGATGGCGGTCTTATAGGCGCCATCGCAGGCAAGCCAGCTCCCACACTGACCGGGTTTCAACTCAGGACCGAGACAAAAACAAGAGTGAAACGACAAACCTTCGTAGCTCTGACCCAAACTGATTCAAGGAGAAACACCCATGATCCCAGTAATCCTTTCCGGTGGTAGCGGCTCACGTCTTTGGCCGCTTTCCCGTAAACAGTTCCCCAAGCAGTTCCTGGCTCTGACCGGCGAGCACACCTTGTTCCAGCAAACCCTGGAACGCCTGGTGTTCGAAGGCATGGACGCCCCTATCGTGGTGTGCAACAAAGACCACCGTTTCATCGTCAACGAGCAACTGAGCGCACGCAAGCTCGAGTGCCAGCGCATCCTGATGGAACCGTTCGGCCGCAATACTGCGCCGGCCGTGGCCCTGACCGCGATGATGCTGGTCAACGAAGGCCGTGACGACTTGATGCTGGTGCTGCCCGCCGACCACGTGATCGATGACCAGAAAGCCCTGCAACGCGCCCTGGCCCTGGCCACCGTGGCCGCCGAGCGTGGCGAGATGGTGCTGTTCGGCGTGCCAGCCACCCGCCCGGAAACCGGCTACGGCTACATCAAGTCCACCAACGATTCGCTGCTGCCTGAAGGCGTGAGCCGCGTGCAGCAGTTCGTGGAAAAACCCGATGAAAAACGCGCGGTCGAGTTCGTCAAAAGCGGCGGCTACTTCTGGAACAGCGGCATGTTCCTGTTCCGCGCCAGTCGCTTCCTCGAAGAACTGAAAAAGCACGATCCGGACATCTACGACACCTGCGTGCTGACCCTGGAGCGCAGCGAGCAGACCGCCGACACCGTAACCTTCGACGACGCCACCTTCGCCTGCTGCCCGGACAACTCCATCGACTACGCCGTGATGGAAAAAACCCAGCGCGCCTGCGTAGTGCCCTTGAGTGCCGGCTGGAGTGACGTAGGTTGCTGGGCCTCGCTGTGGGCGGTCAACGATAAAGACGCCAACGGCAACGTGAGCAAAGGCGATGTGGTGATCCAGGACAGCCGCAACTGCATGGTGCATGGCAACGGCAAACTGGTATCGGTGATCGGCCTGGACAACATCGTGGTGGTGGAAACCAAGGACGCGATGATGATTGCCCACAAGGACAAGGTCCAGGGCGTCAAGCAGATGGTCAACACCCTCAACGAGCAAGGCCGCAGCGAAACCCAGAACCACTGCGAAGTCTATCGCCCGTGGGGTTCCTACGACTCGGTGGACATGGGCGGGCGCTTCCAGGTCAAGCACATCTCGGTCAAGCCGGGCGCGTGCCTGTCGCTGCAGATGCACCACCACCGCGCCGAACACTGGATCGTGGTCAGCGGCACCGCCGAAGTCACCTGTGACGAGAACGTGTTCCTGCTCTGCGAAAACCAGTCCACCTACATCCCCATCGCCTCGGTGCACCGCCTGCGCAACCCGGGCAAGATCCCGCTGGAGATCATCGAAGTGCAATCGGGCAGCTACCTGGGCGAGGACGATATCGAGCGCTTCGAAGATATCTACGGGCGCTCGACACCGGTTGAACGTGGTGTATCGGTGAAAACTATCGCGCAGTAAAACAGTCGTACAAGAAGCCCTCACCCAGCCCATTGCGTCCCCTATCCGCAGTGGGTTGGGTGGGGGCTTTTTCTTTGGGGTTTGTGGTGGCTGTACAGGCCTCATCGCAGGCAAGCCAGCTCCCACAGTTGACCGCGCCCTCACTTTAGAATGCGGTCGAATGTGGGAGCTGGCTTGCCTGCGATGGCGTCCGCCCGGCCAACACAATGCTCAAGCTAACCAATCCCACCTAAGCTTAAGTTAGGATGCTGGTTCCCTATTCGAGGTGGTCTCCATGTTCTTCGGCGTTCTCCTGATCATCACCTGGCTGGTCCTGCTGCTGCGCTACCCGGCCAAGGCTTTGCCAGTATCGCTGGCCGCCGCCGTCGGCCTGGGGTTTGTAGCAGTGTGGGTGGTATGGCTGGACAACCGCGAAGCGTCGCAACTGGCGCGCCTTGAGCTGCGCATCACCTACGCGCCGCAAGACTGCCCCGCCGACCGACCGCTCAAACTGACCCTCAACAACGGCAACGACGTACCGCTCACCGAACTGCGCTGGCGCGTCGCCGCCTATGCACCGGGCGATACGGTCAACCTGGCCGACAACGTCTACGCCGCCCCACGCTATCGCGGCCCCGGCGAGCTACAGGCGGGCGCAACCTGGGATGACTGCCTGCCCACCCCGCCGCTGCGCCCCGGATATCGCCCACAAACCCTGGAATTTCGCGCCGAGCACCTGCAAGGCAGTTTCTCGGACTGACAAAGGATGGACCCATGCCCAACGTACTGATCACCGGTTGTTCCAGCGGCATCGGCCGCGCCCTCGCCGATGCGTTCAAAGCCGCAGGCTTCGAGGTATGGGCCAGCGCCCGCCAACCCGATGACGTCGCCGCGCTTACTGCCGCAGGCTTTAATGCCCTACAACTGGACGTCAACGACAGCGCTGCCCTGCAACGCTTGTCGGAACAGTGGGGCGAGCTGGATGTGCTGATCAACAACGCCGGCTATGGTGCCATGGGCCCGTTGCTCGACGGCGGCACAGAGGCGATGCAGCGCCAGTTCGAAACCAATGTGTTTTCCATCGTCGGCGTAACCCAGGCGTTGTTCCCTGCGTTGCGTCGCAGCAAGGGCCTGGTGGTGAATATCGGCAGCGTTTCCGGCGTCTTGGTGACGCCGTTCGCCGGCGCCTACTGCGCGTCCAAAGCCGCTGTGCATGCGTTGAGCGACGCCCTGCGCATGGAGCTGACACCGTTTGGCGTGCGGGTGATGGAAGTGCAGCCTGGTGCAATCAATACCCACTTTGCAAAGAATGCCGGCGCCCAGGCCGAATTGCTGATCAACGAACAGTCGCCATGGTGGCCACTGCGCGAAGGCATTCGTGCACGCAGCCAAGCGTCCCAGGACAAGCCAACCCCGGCCAGTGAATTTGCCGCGGATGTGCTCAAGGCCGTGCAAAAAACGCAGCCACCGCGCCTGTTGCGCTCGGGCAACGGCAGCCGGGCGTTGCCGTTGATGGCGGCGCTGTTGCCCAAGGGCGTGTTGGAGAAGGTGTTGAGAAAGCGCTTTGGCTTGGGCGGTACGCTCTAAGGCTTCATAAAATCAATAAACGCCCGCACCTTCAGCGGCAAATGCCGCGTATCCGGATACATCGCGTAGACCCCTTGCGGGGCAAAGCGATGGTCCGCCAACACGCGTGCCAAGCGTCCCGCATCAAGATCTTCCTGCACCAGCCACTGCGGCAGAACCGCCACACCGTGGCCGCGCACGGCAAACGCCTGGAGGACCGCCGCGCTGTCGGCCACCAAGGCTGACGGGCCGGCTCGATAAGAGTGTTCGAGACCCGCCGGGTCGGTCACGCTCAATTCGCTCAAGCGGCCATGGCCCAGCCTGGGTACCTGCTCTAACTCCTCCAGGGTCTGCACCCTGGCAAACTGCGGCGCCGCGACGGCAAACACCTCGAAGGTCGACAACTGCACGGCGCGGTGGTTGGAGTCCATCAAGCGCCCCAGCCGAATTGCCACGTCAAAACGCTCGGAGATCAGATCGGCGTGGGTGGAGGATGTGGATAAGTGGATATTCAGGTCCGGGTGCAGGCGGCGAAAGGCTTCCACCGCCGGGCCGACCACGGCCAGGGCATATTCGACGGTGGTGGTGATGCGCAGGGTGCCCTTGAGCTGGGCATGTTCGCTGCGGGCTTCGTCTACCGCCAGCCGGGCCTCTTCGAGCATACGCGTGCAGCGCAGGTAGAAGCGTTCGCCGGCATCGGTGAGCGCCAATTGACGCGTGTTGCGGGTCAGCAGGGTGACGCCGAGTTCCGCCTCCAGGCGCTTGAGGTTGAAGCTGACCACGGCGCGGGTCTGGCCGAGCAGATCCGCCGCGGCGGTGAGCGAACCGGCCTCGACCACGGCCTTGAAGGTGTCAAAACGGTCCAGGCTGACCATGATTGGACGCCCTCCTTTGTCAAAATATTTTTGACAAACTAGCAGGCAAACCGGCGTATCCCAAACCCTGCGTGCGGCCTACCCTGCCGGCTTCACTCGCAGGAACGCGTTCATGACCTATCGCTCGAAAGTCGCCTGGATCTTTTTATTGGGTTTTGCCCTGGACCTGGTGAACATGTTTGTCGCCACCGTCGCCTACCCGGACATCGCCCGCGAGCTGCACGCCTCGGTCACGCAACTGGCGTGGGTCAGCAACGCCTACATGCTCGGGCTGACCCTGATCATTCCCTTGAGTGTGTGGTTGGCGGCGATGATGGGCGAACGCACGCTGATCGCCACCAGCCTGCTGCTGTTTGCCGGCGCCTCGGTGATGGTGGGCCAGGCCGGTTCCATCGAGGCGTTGATAGGCTGGCGCGCGGTGCAAGGGCTCGGTGGCGGCTTGCTGATTCCCGTGGGCCAGGCCATGGCTTACCGGCACTTCCCGACCGCCGAGCGCAGCCAGCTGACGGCGCGGGTGATGTCGGTGGCGTTGCTGGTGCCGGCGTTATCGCCAGCCTTGGGTGGGGTAATTGTCGACAGTGTGTCCTGGCGCTGGATTTTCTACGCCAACCTGCCCCTGGCCCTGATCACCCTGCTGCTGGCCTTGCTGTGGATAAAACCCGACGCGCCCACCCGCGTGCGTCCGCCTTTGGACCTGAGCAGCATTTTCAAACAGGTTGCCAGTCCGATGCTGCGCGTGGCGATGCTCGTCTACCTGTGTATCCCCGGGGTGTTTATCGGTACCAGCCTGATCGCCATCCTTTATGTGCGCAGCCTGGGCTATGACGCCACGCAAACCGGCGCGCTGATGTTGCCCTGGGCACTGGCCTCGGCAGTGGCAATCTACCTGAGCAAGAAACTCTTCAATCGCTGCGGCCCCAAACCCTTGCTGCTGGCGGGCATGGCGCTGCAATGCGTTGGCATCCTGTTGCTCAACGAGCCCGCGCTGATTATTGCGGCCTACGTCTTGATGGGCCTGGGCGGCAGCCTGTGCAGCAGCACCGCGCAAACCCTGGCCTTTCTGGATATTCCCGCCGAGCGCATGGGCCACGCCAGTGCCCTGTGGAATATCAACCGCCAAGTGAGCTTCTGCGTCGGCGCTGCCGTGCTCAGCGCAATGCTGTCGGCCTTGGATTCCTTCGCCATAACCTTCACGATGGCGGCAGCTCTTACCCTGTTGCCGCTTTTCGCAGTGTTGCGCCTGGATGCTTCCAGGTTTCGCATGCTGCTTCACCCTTGCAGCGAGCCCAAGCATGATTGACTACAGCGATTTTTTTGAAGAAGTGATCCAGACCCACGTCGAGATCGAGCAATGGTTTGCCGGGGTTGCGCCTCAGGGCACGCTGGAAAATCTGCTGGCGCGCTTCTCACCGGAGTTCAGCATGATCGCGCCCGCCACCGGTACGCGGGTCAACAGGGCGGGGGTCAATGCGTTGTTCACGCGCCTGGGCGGGATGCGCCCAGGATTGAAAATCACCCTGAGTGAAATGACCGGCATCGACCGCCATGCACGCGGCGCCACGGTGACGTATCGCGAGCATCAGATTGACGACAGCGGCACCCAGACCGACCGCCGCGCCACGGTGGTGTTTGAGAAACAGGCCAGTGGCGCGCTGCTGTGGCGGCACTTGCACGAGACCTTTATCAAAGCCTGACACGGTCAACTGTGGGAGCTGGCTTGCCTGCGATAGCGGTGTGTCAGCTACAAATACTTCAACTGACAGTCCGCTATCGCAGGCAAGCCAGCTCCCACAGTTTAGTTTTGTGTTGGGTTGACGATCACCGTGCAGGTAATCCCTGCCGCCAACAACACGCCTTCCGGCACTTCATCAATGTGAATCCGCACCGGCACACGCTGGGCCAACCGCACCCAGTTGAAGGTCGGGTTCACATCGGCGATCAGTTCACGGCTCTCGGGGTTGTCGCGGTCGTAGATGCCACGCGAGATGCTTTCCACATGGCCCTTCAAGGTCTCGCCGCTCATCAATTGCATATCGGCTGTGTCGCCTACCTTCACATGGGGCAGCTTGGTTTCTTCAAAGAAGCCATACACCCAGAACGAATTCATATCCACCACGGCCATCTTCGCCTCGCCAATACGCGCATAGTCGCCGCGATGCACGTTGAGGTTGGTGACATAGCCATCCACCGCCGCCAGCACTTGCGTGCGTTTCAAGTTGAGTTCGGCGGCCTCCAGTTGCGCCAGCGCGTGCTGATAATCGGCCAAGGCCGAGTCAGCGATGTTGCTGGCGTCGTCGCGGTTCTCCTTGGAGATCACCAGGGCGTCCAGGTCGGCACGGCGGTGGGCGTTGACCTTGCGCATTTCCCAGGTGGCCTTGCGTGAGGCCACCAGCGATTGCGCTTGCTTGACGGCAATGCGGTAGTGCTCGGGGTCGATCTGCATCAGCAGGTCGCCTTTTTTCACCAACTGGTTATCACGTACCGGCACGTCCACCACTTCGCCGGTAACATCAGCGGCCACATTAATGATATCGGCACGTACGCGGCCATCGCGGGTCCACGGCGTTTGCATGTAGTGCACCCACAACGTGCGGCCAATCCAGATCGCCAAGGCCAAAACCAGCAAGGTAGCGAGCAGGCTGAAAAACTTTTTCATCGGGGCATTCTCAACGGTAGACGCTCAGCGCCAGGGCGCCGAACAGGCAAGCGAACAGGCTCAGGCGCAGCAGCGCCGGGTGCCAGAAAAACCGGTACAGGTCGAACCCAGCCAGGAAGCGGTCAACCGCCCAGGCCAGCCCCGCTGCGATCAAGAACATCAGGGTCATGGTCGGCATGTAAATGCCATGGAATGCAATTTCACGCGGCATTCGGGGCTCCTTTGAGGGCGGCCAGAGGCGATTGCGGGTCGAGCAACGAGGTGCGAATAAAGTGCAGGTAGCTCTTCACCCGGCGCAGGGCCGAGGTGTCGAAGTGCGGGGCGAAGGGTTCGTCGGTGGCCTGCACGCGGCTGATCGCATGGTCGACAGCAATCAATCCGCGCTCCAGGTTGCTGGCGCTGGGTTGCAGGAACAGCCGCACCAGCGAGCGCCCCATCACACGGATCGCCTGGCGCCACGGCTGGGATTCGGCATACGCCGGGTGCACCGGCAAAATCGCCTGTTCCTTGCGCAGCTCGATGATCGCGTGGCCGACCTCCAGCACCACGAACATCCAGCGCAGCAAATCGCGTTGCACCTGTGGCTGGCCGGCCGCGAGGCCATACGCCTGGTGCAGCAGGTCGCGGGTGCGGCTCTCAAAGCTCGACGCCAGGCCTTTGAGCTTGCCGCTGATCGCATACACCACTTGCTCACGCAGGTCTTGCTCCAGGCGGCGCCACAACCAGCGGCTGTTGGGCGGCAGAATGATCGCCCCCGCCGCCGCGCACACCAGCATGCCGATGACCATGGCGATGTAGTCGTTAATAAAGAGGTAAGGGTTGTAGACGGTGAGGTTATCCGGCACCGAACCGGTGCTGAAGAAGATCAGCAGGCCCACGCCCACACCGGCGTATTGCGGGCGTGAGGACAGGAAGGCACCGAAGATGATCACCGGTGCGAGCATCACGCACAGCAGCGGGAAACCGTCGATCCAGGGGAACACGAAGAACATTTCGACAAAGCCGACCAACGCGCCGATCAAGGTGCCGCAGGCCATCTGGAATGCCATGCGCTTGGGATTAGGCGTGGCGGCAGACAGGCCCACCGTGGCCGCCGCGATCAGGGTCATGGTGGCGCCGCTGGGCCAGGCCGTGGCCACCCAGTAACTGCCCAGCACAACCAGGATAAACGAGGCGCGTACACCGGCCGCAGCGCAGGCCAACCAGTTGGTTTTTGGTGTGTAGGCTTCGTGCCAATCCTCCCGCGCATGACGATGGTCGGCCAGGGACGCGTGGGTTTGCGCGTAGTTGTGCAGGTCGTCGACGAAGCGGTACAGCAGCTCGTAGGCGGTGTGGAAATCCAACTGCTCGGCGTCCGTCGGGTTGTCTTCCTGGAAGCTCGCCCGCAGGCTGCGCACCTTGGCGGGCAAGCCGTCCTTGTAGGCGCTCAGTTGGTTGACCAGGCGCGCGGCATCGGGGCTGGTGAGGGCGCGGCCAGAGAAGCTGTCGAGCACTTCGGCCAGGTCTTGCAGGCCGGGTTTGATCGCTGCCACCACATGGTCGGCCTCATCGGCGCGCAAGCGTTCAAGCAATTGGTGCAAGGCGTTGAAGCGCGTGGTGATGCTCATGAATTCGCTGTTGAGGCGACTGAGCCGCCCATTGCGTCGACGCATGTGCGGGTCTTCAAACACGGTGACGCTACGCAAGCCTTCCAGGCCCACGGCTTCGGCAATAAAGCGCACGTTGCTGGCCTCGAAGCCTTCGCGCTGGCTGCGCCCGCGCAGGCCATCGGTCACGAACAAGGCGAACACGCCAAAGCGCTGGTACAACGCGTTGCGCATGGCCGCGCTGGAGGTCTGCGGCAGGATGGCGGCGCTGACCAGCGTCGAGCACAGTATCCCCAGGGAAATTTCCAACACCCGCCACACCGCCGCCATAAAGGCGCCGTCCGGGTGGGCCAGGGCCGGCAGGCCGACCATCGCCGCGGTGTAGCCGGCGAGCACGAACCCATAGGCGCGAAAGTTGCGGTTGCGCGTGGCGCCAGCGGTGCAAATGCCCACCCAGATCGCCAGCGCACCGAGGAACAGTTCGGTGTTCTGCGCAAACAACGCGATCAGCAGCACCATCACCGCCGAGCCCGCCAAGGTGCCGAGGAAGCGATAGAAGCTCTTGGCGAACACCTGGCCGCTCTGGGGCTGCATCACGATAAATACGGTGATCATCGCCGTGCGCGGTTGCGGCAGTTCCAGGCGCATGGCCAGCCACAGCGTCAGGAACGCAGCGACCAACACTTTGAAGATATACACCCAGGTCACGCCATCGCTGCGTGCCCAGTCGAAGAAACCACGGCGCCACTCAAGGGAATGCAGCCAGCGCAGCGGTGCAGGCAAGGTAGTCATCAAGGCCTACTCAGTGATCAAACACGGCGAGCGCCGCCGGGGTCTTGCTTGGGATTGTCTTGGCATCCGCAGGCACATCGTCGCCCGCACCGAGGCCGCCGCCCAGGGCGGTCACCAATTCGGCATGGGCGCTCAGGCGTGCCGCCTGCACCTGTTGTTCGATTTGCTGCTGACGAAACAACAAGGTTTGGGCGTTGAGCACGTTGAGGTAGTCAGTGAGGCCACGTTGATAGGCGATCATGGCGATGTCGTAGGTCTTCTGCGCCGAGGCCACTGACTGCGCGGCGAAGGCCGATTGCTTGTCCATGGACTCGCGACGGATCAACTGGTCGCTGATGCCCTTGAGCGCATTGACCAGGGTCTGGTTGTACTGGGCCACCGCGATGTCATAGCCGGCACTGGCTTCACCCAATTGCGCACGCAGGCGGCCGCCGTCGAAGATCGGCAAGGTGATCGCCGGGCCGACGTTGTAGTTGAATTTCTTACCGGCCAGAAACTCCAGCATGCCGCCGCCAGTGGCCATGTAGCCGAGGCTGCCGACCAGGTCGACGTTGGGGTAGAAGCCTGCATGAGCCACATCGATACCCCGCGCCTGGGCCGCTACCTGCCAGCGACTGGCAACCACGTCCGGGCGTTGGCCGAGCAACTGCGCGGGCAGGCTGGAGGGCAGTTTCAACGGCGCGGCGAGGGCCAGGGTCGGACGCTGCAATTGCGCGCCCTCCCCCGGGCCTTTGCCGGCCAACGCCGCCACTTGGTTACGGCTCAGGGCGATTTCCTCGTCCAGGGCATCCAGTTGGCGATGGGTTTCTGGCAGCGGGGTTTCGGCCTGGCTGACGTCAAAGTGAGTGCCGATCCCGGCGCTCAGGCGTTTGTTGGCCAGGTCCAGGATCTGCTGTTGCTGGGCCAGGGTGGCGGCCGCGATGTCGCGGTTGGCGTAGTGCAACGACAGCTGGATATAGGCGCGCACCACGTTGTTTTGCAGTTCGAGTTGCGCCAAGCGCGCTTCGGCGGCGCTCATGTGCGCCAGGTCGACGGCGCGTTCGGTGCTGTTGCTTTCCCGGCCCCACAGGTCAAGGGCGTAGCTCAGGCCCAGGGACGAGTTGTTGTCCCAGGTGTTGGCGCCGCTCAGTTCGCCGGGGCCGTAGAACTGATCCTTGGGCCAGTTGTGGCGCTTGAGGGTAGTGTCGCTGTTGATCTGCAGCGACTCGGCCGACTCGGCCACCCCGGCCAGCGCCCGGGCTTGGCGCACACGGGCGGCGGCCACGGCGAGACTGGGGCTGTTATGGGTGGCGAGTTCGACCCAACGGTTGAGCTGCGGGTCGCCGTAGGCCTGCCACCATTGGGCGGTAGGCCAGTGGGCGTCGCGGGCGGCGCTCTGGATCGCGGCGTCGGTGGCCAGGCTATTGGCGTTGATCGCCTGCCCTTGGGGGGCGATTCCTCCGGTTCCGATGCAACCGCTGATGACTGACGTTAAAGCCCAAACACTGAGAGTCTTCAGCTCTCTACTGATGCGACGCGGCACGGCAAGCGAATTCCTGAGAGGGTGTTGCGCAAGAGGTGGCGCAATTCTAGGCGGCGCCATGGAGGACGATAAGCTGGCATTCCTGTGAATCTTTGTTACCGTTCAGGCGATAATCCGTTGGTAGGGATCACTGAAAGCGTAACTTTCTGTCACAATTTGCTATCTCCCTTGAGAACACTCCATGGACACTTTGCAAAACATGCGCGCCTTCAGTTGTGTGGCCGAGGCCGGCAGCTTCACCGCCGCCGCCGTGCAACTGGACACCACCACGGCCAACGTCTCGCGCGCGGTCTCCAACCTTGAGGCCCACCTGCAAACCCGCTTGCTCAACCGCACCACCCGACGCATCGCGCTGACCGAAGCCGGCAAACGCTATTTGCTGCGCTGCGAGCAGATCCTCGCCTACGTCGAAGAGGCCGAGGCCGAGGCCAGCGACGCCCACGCACGCCCGGCCGGGCAGTTGAAAGTGCACACCATGACCGGCATCGGCCAGCATTTCGTCATTGATGCGATTGCCCGCTACCGCCGCACCCATCCCGACGTGACCTTCGACCTGACCCTGGCCAACCGCGTGCCGGACCTGCTCGACGAGGGCTACGACGTGTCCATCGTGCTGGCCAGCGAACTGCCGGACTCAGGTTTTGTGTCCCAGCGCCTGGGCATCACCTACAGCATCGCCTGCGCCTCGCCGGACTACGTCAAGGCCAAGGGCTGCGCGCAACGGCCCCAGGACTTGCTCAACCATGCGTGCCTGCGCCTGGTCAGCCCGGTGGTCCAGCTGGACAAATGGACCTTCAACGGCCCGGAAGGCCAGGAAAGCGTGGCGATCAACAGCTCGCCGTTCCTGGTGAACTCGGCCGACGCGATGAAAACCGCGATCACCAGCGGCATGGGCGTCGGCCTGCTGCCGGTGTACGCCGCCATCGAAGGGCTGCGCAACGGCACACTGGTACGGGTGATGCCGACCTACCGTTCCCAGGAGCTGAACCTGTACGCCATCTACCCCTCGCGCCAATACCTGGATGCGAAGATCAAGACGTGGGTGGAATACCTGCGCGGTTCGTTGCCGGAAATTCTGGCGGCGCACCAGGCGGAGTTGGTGGCGTATGAGTTGAGCGGTGGTGTGCGGATGGCGAACTGATTTTGAAATGCTGCTTCCCACCCCCTAAAAATTCATTGTGGGAGCTGGCTTGCCTGCGATGACGGTGGATCAGCCAACACAATAGTGGCTGACACACCGTCATCGCAGGCAAGCCAGCTCCCACATGTTGAGTGGAGTTCTGCAATGAAAAAGACTGTCCTGGCCTTCAGCCGTATCACCCCACCGATGATCGAACGCCTGCAACAGGATTTCGAGGTGATCGCGCCTAACCCCAAGCTGGGTGACATCAATGCTCAGTTCAACGAAGCCCTGCCCCATGCCCACGGTTTGATCGGCGTGGGCCGCAAGCTGGGCCGCGAGCAACTGGAAAGCGCGAGCAAACTGGAGGTGGTGTCCAGCGTATCGGTGGGCTACGACAACTACGACGTGCCGTACTTCAACGAGCGCGGGATCATGCTCACCAACACCCCCGATGTGCTCACCGAAAGCACTGCCGACCTAGCCTTTGCGTTGCTGATGAGCAGCGCACGCCGCGTGGCCGAATTGGATGCCTGGACCAAGGCCGGCCAATGGAAAGCCAGCGTGGGCGCGCCGTTGTTTGGGTGCGACGTGCACGGCAAGACCCTGGGCATTGTCGGCATGGGCAATATCGGCGCAGCCGTGGCCCGGCGTGGGCGCCTGGGCTTCAATATGCCGATCCTTTACAGCGGCAACAGCCGCAAGACCGCGCTGGAGCAAGAACTGGGCGCGCAGTTTCGCAGCCTGGATCAGCTGCTGGCCGAGGCGGATTTCGTTTGCCTGGTGGTGCCGTTGAGCGACAAGACCCGTCACCTGATCAGCACCCGGGAGCTGGCGTTGATGAAGCCCAGCGCGATCCTGATCAATATCTCCCGTGGGCCGGTGGTGGATGAGGCGGCGCTGGTCGAAGCCCTGCAAACCCAACGGATTCGTGGTGCCGGGCTGGATGTGTATGAAAAGGAACCACTGGCTGAATCGCCGCTGTTCCAACTGAGCAATGCCGTGACCCTGCCGCATATTGGCTCAGCCACCGGTGAAACCCGCGAAGCCATGGCCAATCGCGCGTTGGACAACCTGCGCAGCGCGCTGCTGGGCCAACGCCCGCAGGACCTGGTGAACCCCCAGGTCTGGAAGGGCTAATACCCCGCCCCACTGTAGGAGCGAGCTTGCTCGCGAAAAACGTCAACGATAACGCGCGGAATCTGTTTTAACGCGGCGCTTTGAAGTTCTTCGCGAGCAAGCTCGCTCCTACAGTTTTCGGGGCCAGGGTCGATAACGGTGTATAGATCGTCATCCCTGATCCACAGAAGGTTTTTATGTCCACCACCAAAGCCCGCGCAGACTCACTCTCGCTTCTGCTCTTTACCTTGCGCAGCGGCAAGCTGATGGCCATCAACCTGTTGAAAGTCAGCGAGATAATCCCCTGCCCGCCGCTGACCAAGCTGCCGGAGTCTCACCCGCACGTCAAAGGCATCGCCACCTTGCGCGGCGCGTCTTTGTCAGTGATCGACCTGAGCCGCGCCCTGGGTGAAATGCCCTTGCAAGACCCGGACGGCGGCTGCCTGATCGTCACCGATGTCAGCCGTTCCAAGCAGGGCCTGCATGTGCAGGCGGTGAGTAAGATCGTGCATTGCCTGACTACCGATATCCGCCCGCCGCCCTACGGCTCCGGCGGCAATCGGGCGTTTATCACCGGGGTTACCCAAGTGGAAGGTGGCCTGGTGCAGGTGCTGGATATCGAGAAAGTCATCCATGGCATCGCCCCGGCACCGGTTGAAGCGGCGCCGACCGACCTGACCATGGAAGAAGCCGAAGTGCTGGGCAACGCCCGCATCCTGGTGGTGGACGACAGCCAGGTGGCCTTGCAGCAATCGGTACACACCCTGCGCAACCTCGGCCTGACCTGCCACACCGCCCGCAGCGCCAAGGAAGCCATCGACGTGTTGCTGGAGCTGCAAGGTACGGTCGAACAGATCAACGTGGTGGTGTCGGATATCGAAATGTCCGAGATGGACGGCTACGCCCTCACCCGCACCCTGCGCGAAACCCCGGATTTCCAGAACCTCTACGTGCTGTTGCACACCTCCCTGGACAGCGCGATGAACAGCGAAAAAGCGCGCCTGGCCGGTGCCGACTCGGTACTCACCAAGTTCTCATCCCCAGAGTTAACCAAATGCCTGGTCATCGCCGCGCAAACCGTGGCGCAAAAGGGCCTGTAAGCCTTGGCCGAGTATTACCAGCTACTGCGTCGCGACCTCACCGGCAGCCTGCCCGCCCCGCAGTGGCCAGCGGATACCCGGCTGGATCATTATCGCGATGAACTGGCCCCGGCGATCCATGCCGTACTGCGCATGACCCAGGACCAGGGCGGCGGCCGTGTCGGCCACCTGGAGGAGTGGCGCCAGCAGTTCGTCACCGATGCCGAGTACGACCCGACGCTGTGCCTGGTGGCCAGTAACCGCGACGGTATTCTCGCAGTGGCGCAGTGCTGGACCAGCGCCTTTATCAAGAACCTGGCCGTCCACCCCTGTGCCCAAGGCCAAGGGCTGGGCCGCGCCTTGCTGCTGCACAGCTTCCAGGTGTTCAAACAGCGCGGCGAACCCTATGTAGACCTCAAGGTGCTGGAGAGCAACCTGCGCGCCCGGCACCTGTATGAAAGTGCGGGCATGCGATTTGTACTGCGCGACATCGTATCCAAGGGCTGACCCTCACTGGCGCATAACTTGCTTCCAGAGCCCCTGAGCGGTCGATAGAGGTAAAAACCCGTCACCCCTCAAGCGTGCCCTCTGACCTTGCCTGGTGACAGATCCGCCATGAACACACACTTTTCCTGCGTCGGTTGCGGCAAATGCTGCAGCGACCATCACGTGCCCCTGACCCTCGAAGAAGCCCGCAACTGGGCGGCGGACGGCGGCAACGTCATCGTTCTGGTCGAGGGCTTTCTCGGCAACGGCCTGGGCCTGCCCCTGCAACAACGGGAACACGCCGAGCGCCGTTCAGTGATCGTGCCCAGCGGCAATACCGAGGCGTTTGTGGCAATCACCTTTGCCGCCTACAACGCCGGACGCTGCCGGAATCTTGACGAAGACAACCGCTGCCGCATCTACGAACGGCGCCCGCTGGTATGCCGCATCTACCCGATGGAGATCAACCCGCATATCCCACTGAACCCAAGCGCCAAAGACTGCCCGCCGGAATCCTGGGAGCAAGGCCCCACGCTGATCGTCGGTGGCGAGTTGATGGACGCGCAACTGGCCGAGCTGATTCGCCGTTCACGCCAGGCCGACCGTGATGACGTACAGACCAAGGAAGCCGTATGCGCGTTGCTCGGCATCCGCACGACCGCCCTCAAGGGCGACGGGTTTACCGCGTACTTGCCGGACATGCAGGCGTTTGCCCAGGCCATTGAACTGGCGATTGAACAGCCAGCGGTGGCCAATGAATGGGTGTTTCACGTGTCCGGGATGGACATCGCCGAACAGGTGCTGGATGCCGGGGCGCAAATTGCCACTGAGGTGCCGGCCAATTATGCGTTTATCTCGTTGAGAGCGGCTTAGGCCACTGCGGCCTGGCGGCATAGAGAACGACACAATTATAGTTCGCAGCAACCGACGGTAATCACGATGCGAAGCGAGCCGCTCTTGATCTTGATCTTGATCTTGATCTTGATCTGCTTTTGATCTTAGGCGCCCCGTTAAACCACGCTGGCCGGAATTCGACAGGGATTTGGGGGGTAAACCGGCAGGGATGCCGGTTTAGCCGCCCCGCGCCATGGATGGCGCGTGGCGGCGGCCCCCCAAATCCCTGGCGGATTACGGGCACACCGAGCCTAGGCGAGGTGCCGAGTGGTGGGGCAAGAGCCCTTTGGTTACTTTGGGGCTTTTCCAAAGTGACCCGCTGTCAGAGCGGAACCCTAAGTGGCCGTTACCGCAGCAATGGATATGTACACAATCCAACCGTGTTGACTGCCAGGCCGCCTTCGCGAGCAAGCCCGCTCCCACAGTTGGATCGTTGGGGTGTCAGGTAGAAAGTCGTGGCTGTCAGGTCGTCATCGCAGGCAAGCCAGCTCCCACAGTTGGATCTTGGCGTGTCAGGTAGATATGCGCCGGATGCAGAGCGGCACTCACAGATTCGCGATCATGAATGGGGCGGCAATACATCGAGCCGATACGGCTGAAGGATGCGTTGGTACTCGCCATTCTGCATCAATTGTTCAAGCGCATGATTAAGCTCATTACGCAACGCAGTATCAGTTTTTCGCACCGCAATCGCCACGCTATTACCCAGCAGGCCCGACGACACAGGCGGCCCCATATAATCGAAGTCCAGCCCCTGGGGCGTGTCGAGCAGGGCTTCACGGATCTCCACCGCGCCTTGTAGGGTCGCATCGATATCGCCCGAAACCAGGCTCTGCACCAGTTGGTCGTTGAGCCAGAAACTCCTGATGATCACCCCCGCCGGCGCCCATTGCGACAGGGCAAAGGCTTCACGATTACTGCGCACCAGCACCCCGACACGCTTGCCCTTGAGGGACCGTCGATCAGGACGCAGGCCCGAGATTTTACGCGCCACCAGCCGGGTGGTGATCGGGTAAAGGTCATCGGTGAAGCTCACCCGTTGCCGCCGACGGCAGGTGGTCGCCATGCCCATGATCGCGTCGAATTGCCTGGCCTCGAGGGCCGGGAAATTTTCCATGACGATTTGGTCAACCCAAGTACAGCGCACGTTGAGCTGCTCGCACAGGGCATTGCCCAGTTCGATATTCAGCCCCACCAATTGCCCTTGGGCATTGCGGCTTTGAAAGGGCGGAAAATGCGCGGCAACGGCGAAACGGATTTCTCGCCGCGGTTGAACGTCGGCGGCGACGGCGCTCGTCGAGAGCAAGAGAGCAAGCACTGCACAGAGGTGTATCAGGGCCACGGGAATGTCCTTTTCCGGAAAGCTGACTCGCCACGCCCCGATGAGTGTCATCGGGACGAAACAAACGCTGTGCAGCTTTCAAGAATCGGTGGCGGCTCTACAAGTAGAAATGTCTACGCACAATGTAGGCAACTGCCTATAACGCACTCAACACTTTAATCTCAGCGTTTACCCATCGAGCGGCGAGTGCCCGGCGGCGCCATGCCTGGCGTCTTGGTATGGCCGTTCTTGGCGCCGCCTTTGTACCAGGGCTGGCTGGCATGCTTGGCGCCAGCCAGTTCACCTGGGTTGAAAGGGAACTTGAACGCCGGGATCTCGGCTTTTTCAACGCCGTCGGCGGTGGCCGGATCGACGAGGTCGGCCGCGTCGACAGCGGGTTGGGTTGGGGAAGTCATAAGGGCTCCGGCGCAGCTATTGGTGTAAAAGCGCAAGTATACGGGGCCGGAGCCGCAAGCGGTGAGCTTCAAGCTGCAAGTAAAAAGCGTTAGCTGTCGCGGCTGTCAGTTTGGCGTCACCGTGCTGACCGTATTGCCGGGCTATAAAACAGCTACCCAACCTTCAACTTGCAGCTTGCAGCTTAAAACTTGCAACTGCGCCCCCGGCGCCTCCTATGCAGATCAAACGAAACGTGGCCCTGATGCTGGGTGCTCTCCTGATACTGGCCGTTGCAGCCTGGGCGTTAACCCGGCCGGCCAAGGCCCGCCTGGCAGCGCCTACCGCCATTCCTGTGCGGGTGGTGAGCGTGACGCAACAGGATGTGCCTCGGTTTGTCAGCGGCATCGGCTCGGTGTTGTCGTTGCATAGCGTGGTGATTCGCCCGCAGATCGACGGCATCCTCACCCAACTGCTGGTCAAGGAAGGCCAATCGGTGAAGGCCGGCGACCTGCTGGCCACCATTGATGACCGCTCGATCCGCGCCAACCTCGACCAGGCCAGGGCGCAACTCGGTGAAAGCCAGGCGCAGTTGCAAGTGGCGTTGGTCAACCTCAAGCGCTACAAAGCGCTGAGCATCGACGACGGTGTGTCGAAACAGACCTATGACCAGCAACAGGCGCTGGTCAACCAGCTCAAGGCCACTGCGCAGGGTAATCAGGCGGCCATTGATGCGGCTCAAGTACAACTTTCCTACACCCAGATTCGCTCCCCGGTCAGCGGCCGAGTGGGCATCCGCAATGTGGACGAAGGTAATTTCCTGCGCATGAGCGATACCCTGGGGCTGTTTACCGTCACCCAGCTCGACCCGATTGCCGTTGAGTTTTCCTTGCCACAGCAGATGCTGCCAACCTTGCAGGGCCTGATCGCCGCCCCCACCCGGGCCACCGTCGACGCCTACCTGGGCGCCGACACCGATGGCCAGACCGGCGACCTGCTCGGCGAAGGCCATCTGAGCCTGATCGACAACCAGATCAGTTCCACCACCGGCACCCTGCGGGCCAAGGCCGAGTTCAGCAACCCGGCGCATAAGCTTTGGCCTGGGCAACTGGTGACCATCAAGATCCAGACGGCCCTCGACAAAAGCGCTCTGGTGGTACCGCCCACCGTGGTGCAGCGCGGCCTGGACTCACATTTCGTGTACCGCGTAAGTGCTGACAAAGTCGAGGTGGTGCCGGTGCAGGTCGCCTACCAGAACAGCGCTATCAACATCATCAAAGGCGTGCAGGCCGGCGATGTGCTGGTCAGCGATGGGCAATCGCGGCTCAAGGCCGGTGCCCAGGTGACGGTGCTCAAGGAGCCGCCGCAAGTGATCCACACCGCCAACACCCAGGTGCAACCATGAGCGCCAGCCGGTCGCCCTCGGCCTGGTGCGTTGATCACCCGGTCGCCACCCTGCTGCTGACCTTCGCGTTAGTGCTGCTGGGGATCATTGCCTTCCCGAACCTGGCCGTCGCGCCACTGCCGGAAGCGGAATTCCCGACCATCCAGGTCACCGCGCAACTGCCAGGCGCCAGCCCGGACACCATGGCCTCCTCGGTGGCCACGCCCCTGGAGGTGCAGTTCAGTGCCATCCCCGGCATGACCCAGATGACCTCCAGCAGCGCCTTGGGCTCCAGCCTCCTGACCCTGCAGTTCACCCTGGAAAAAAGCATCGACACTGCCGCCCAGGAAGTGCAGGCCGCGATCAACACCGCGTCCGGCAAGTTGCCCAGCGACATGCCGAGCTTGCCCACCTGGAGAAAGGTCAACCCGGCGGACAGCCCGGTGCTGATCCTCAGCGTCAGTTCCAGCAGCATGCCAAGCACCGAGCTGAGCGACTACGTGGAAACCTTGCTGGCGCGCCAGATCAGCCAGATCGACGGCGTCGGCCAGATCAACATCACCGGCCAGCAACGCCCGGCGATTCGCGTGCAGGCGGCACCCGACAAGCTTGCGGCCATCGGCCTGACGCTCGCCGATATACGCCTGGCCATCCAGCAGTCGAGCCTCAACCTGGCCAAGGGCGCGATCTATGGCGAAAACAGCGTATCCACCCTGTCGACCAACGATCAGCTGTTTCACCCGGAGGAATACGGCCAACTGATCGTTTCCTACAAGGACGGTGCGCCGGTTCAACTGCGCGATATCGCTAATGTCATCAACGGCTCGGAAAACGCCTACGTACAAGCCTGGTCCGGCGATACCCCCGGGGTGAACCTGGTGATTTCGCGCCAGCCCGGCGCCAACATCGTCGACACCGTCGACCGCATCCAGGCCGAGCTGCCGCGCCTGCAAGGCATGTTGCCGGCCTCGGTGCAGGTCAGCGTGTTGACCGACCGTACCAAGACCATCCGTGCCTCATTGCATGAAGTGGAAATGACCCTGCTGATCGCCATCCTGTTGGTGGTGGCGGTGATGGCGTTGTTCCTGCGTCAACTGTCGGCGACGCTGATTGTGTCTGCGGTGCTGGGTGTCTCGCTGGTGGCCAGTTTCGCCCTGATGTATGTGATGGGGTTCAGCCTGAACAACCTGACCCTGGTGGCCATCGTGATCGCCGTGGGCTTTGTGGTGGACGACGCGATTGTGGTGGTGGAGAACATTCATCGGCACTTGGAAGCCGGCCTGGGCAAGCGTGAAGCGGCGATCAAGGGCTCCGGCGAAATTGGCTTTACGGTGGTGTCCATCAGCTTCTCGCTGGTGGCAGCGTTTATTCCGCTGTTGTTCATGGGCGGCGTGGTCGGGCGATTGTTCAAGGAGTTTGCGCTGACGGCCACCGCGACCATTCTGATTTCAGTGGTGGTTTCGCTGACATTGGCACCGACACTCGCCGCCCTGTTCATGCGAGCCCCCACCCACCCTGCCCACGCCAAGCCCAGTTTCAGCGAACGCCTGCTGGCCGGCTATGCGCGCAACCTGCGCCGTGCCCTGGCGCATCAACGCAGCATGGCCGCGATCTTCGTGGTGACCCTGGCGCTGGCGGTGGTCGGCTATGTGTTCATCCCCAAGGGGTTCTTCCCGGTGCAGGACACCGGTTTCGTGCTCGGCACCAGCGAAGCGGCGGCCGATGTGTCGTACAAGGACATGGTCGCCAAGCACAAGGCCCTGGCCGAGATCGTCAAGGCCGACCCAGCGGTGCAGGCGTTTTCCCATTCGGTCGGCGTCACCGGCAGCAACCAGACCATCGCCAACGGCCGCTTCTGGATCGCCTTGAAAGACCGCAGTGAGCGCGACGTGTCCGCCAGCCAGTTCATCGACCGCATCCGCCCGCAGCTGGCGAAGGTGCCGGGCATCGTGCTGTACCTGCGCGCCGGTCAGGACATCAACCTGAGCTCCGGCCCCAGCCGCGCCCAGTACCAATATGTGCTCAAGAGCAACGACGGCCCGACGCTGAACACCTGGACCCAGCGCCTCACCGAAAAACTGCGCGCCAACCCGGCGTTTCGCGACCTGTCCAACGACCTGCAACTGGGCGGCAGCATCACCCATATCAGCATCGACCGCCAGGCCGCCGCGCGTTTCGGGCTGACCGCCACCGATGTCGACCAGGCACTGTACGACGCCTTCGGCCAGCGCCAGATCAACGAGTTCCAGACCGAGATCAACCAGTACCAAGTGATACTCGAACTGGACAGCCAACAGCGCGGCAAGGCCGAAAGCCTCAACTATTTTTACCTGCGCTCGCCATTGACCAACGAAATGGTGCCGCTGTCGGCCTTGGCCAAAGTCGACCCGCCCACGGTCGGGCCGTTGTCCATCAGCCATGACGGCATGTTCCCCGCCGCCAACCTGTCGTTCAACCTGGCGCCCGGCGTGGCCCTGGGCGACGCGGTGATTATGCTCAACCAGGCCAAGAACGAAATCGGTATGCCGAGCACGATCATCGGCAACTTCCAGGGCGCGGCCCAGGCGTTTCAGAGCTCGCTGGCCAGCCAACCCTGGCTGATCCTCGCGGCGCTGGTGGCGGTCTACATTATCCTGGGTGTGCTGTATGAGAGTTTTGTGCACCCGCTGACGATCATTTCCACCCTGCCCTCGGCGGGCCTCGGTGCGCTGATCATGCTGTGGCTGCTGGGCCAGGACTTTTCGATCATGGCCTTGATCGGCCTGGTGCTGCTGATCGGCATCGTGAAGAAGAACGGTATCTTGATGATCGACTTCGCCCTGGAGGCCCAACGTGTGCGGGGGTTGCCGCCAGAGGATGCGATTTATGAAGCCTGCGTCACGCGGTTCCGGCCGATCATCATGACCACCCTTGCCGCGTTGCTCGGCGCCGTGCCGTTGATGCTCGGCGCAGGCCCGGGGGCGGAACTGCGCCAGCCGCTGGGCATCGCGGTGGTCGGTGGCTTGCTGGTGAGCCAGGCGCTGACGCTGTTCACCACGCCGGTCATATACTTGTACCTTGAACGTTTTTTCCACAGGCCCAAACC
Source organism: Pseudomonas sp. L13 (assembly GCF_009935965.1). Taxonomy (NCBI): domain Bacteria; kingdom Pseudomonadati; phylum Pseudomonadota; class Gammaproteobacteria; order Pseudomonadales; family Pseudomonadaceae; genus Pseudomonas; species Pseudomonas sp. L13. Next base: position 42,536 of record NZ_QODJ01000010.1, on the reverse strand, counting down.
AGCGCTGGCGCTGGCGACCACACACTGAGGCGGTCATGCGCGTCCTGATTATTGAAGATGAAGAAAAAACCGCAGACTACCTGCACCGCGGCCTGACAGAGCAAGGCTACACCGTTGATGTAGCCCGCGAAGGCATCGAGGGCCTGCACCTGGCGCTGGAGAACGATTACGCGGTGATCGTGCTCGACGTGATGCTGCCCGGCCTGGATGGCTTCGGTGTATTGCGCGCCTTACGCGCCCGCAAGCAGACGCCAGTGATCATGCTCACCGCGCGCGAACGCGTGGAAGACCGCATCCGCGGCCTGCGCGAAGGCGCCGACGATTATCTGGGCAAGCCATTTTCGTTCCTGGAACTGGTGGCCCGCCTGCAAGCTCTGACCCGCCGTAGCGGCGGCCATGAACCGGTGCAGGTCACCGTCGCCGACCTGTGGATCGACCTGATCAGCCGCAAGGCCAGCCGCAACGGCCTGCGCCTGGACCTGACCGCCAAGGAGTTCTCGCTGCTCAGCGTATTGGCGCGGCGCCAGGGCGAGATCCTGTCCAAGACGGCGATTGCCGAGATGGTCTGGGACATCAATTTCGACAGCGATGCTAACGTGGTGGAAGTGGCGATCAAGCGCCTGCGCGCCAAGCTCGATGGGCCGTTCGAACACAAGCTGCTGCACACCATTCGCGGCATGGGTTATGTGCTGGAGAACCGTATGCAGGAAAACCACAGTGGTCGCTAATTCCATCGCCCTGCGCCTGAGCGGCATGTTCACCCTGGTGGCGCTGCTGATCTTCCTGTTGATCGGCGGCGCGCTGTACCAGCAGGTGGACCGTGGCCTGGGGTTGCTGCCTGGGGCCGAGTTGGATGCGCGCTATAGCGTGCTGGAATCGTCGATCAATCGCTTCGGCACGCCGGAGCATTGGGCCAAGATCAGGTCCAAGCTCAAGCTGTTGGGCGAAGAAGACAAGCGCATCCGTTTCTGGGTGGTCAGCAGCGACCCGAGCTACGAATACGGTGAGCCGGATGCGCAGATTCGAGCCTTTGCCGAAGGCGCCACGGGTAAGCGCGACCTGCGCCTGCCCGGTCACGATTATCCGTTCAAGGTGCTGGTCAGCCAGTTTGCAGCCAAGGACCAGCGCCCGGCGCTGCGCTTCATGATTGCCATCGACACCGAGAACTTTCGCGCCACCCAGCATCACTTGCTGGTGGCGTTGATCAGCCTGGCGCTGGTGGGCGTCATAATGGCGGCGCTGTTGGGGTTCTGGGTCGCGCGTATCGGCCTCAAGCCCCTGGGCAAACTCTCGGATGAGGCGCAAAAACTTGCGCCGCCGAAACTCTCCGGGCGCCTGCAATTGTCACCCTTGCCGCCCGAGCTGAGCCAGTTCGTCAATTCGTTCAACGCCACCCTCGACCGGGTCGAGCAGGCGTATTCGCGCCTGGAATCGTTCAACGCCGACGTCGCACATGAACTGCGTTCGCCGCTCACCAATTTGATCGGCCAGACCCAGGTGGCCCTCACTCGCGGCCGTTCGGCAGAGCAATATTTCGAGGTGCTGCAATCGAACCTGGAAGAGCTGGAACGGCTGCGCTCGATCATCAATGACATGCTGTTCCTCGCCAGCGCCGACCAAGGCAGCAAGGCCACCAAGCTGATCGAAAGCGCCCTGGCCGATGAAGTGGCCACTACCCTTGACTACCTGGACTTCATCCTCGAAGACGCCCAGGTCGAAGTGCACGTGCACGGCGATGCCGTGGTGCAGATCGAAAAAGCCCACCTGCGGCGCGCACTGATCAACCTGCTGAGCAATGCCGTGCAACACACAGCGCCGGGGCAAGTCATCGACGTGCGCATTGAAGTGCAGGCACACCAGGTGACGATTGGCGTGACCAACCCCGGCGAGGCCATTGCCAGCGAACACTTGCCACGCCTGTTCGAACGCTTCTATCGGGTGGATGCCTCGCGCAGCAACAGCGGGGCCAATCACGGGCTGGGGCTGGCGATCGTCAAGGCGATTGCGTTGATGCATGGGGGGGATGTGTTTGTGCGCAGTGAGGGCGGTGGCAATACCTTTGGTATCACCCTTCCGGTCTAAACACCTCGGTCAAAATGTGGGAGCTGGCTTGCCTGCGATAGCATCACCTTGGTGCGCCTGGCATACCGAGGTGTCTGCATCGCAGGCAAGCCAGCTCCCACACTGTTGCGGTTTGGGCAATAGTTATTATCTTGTTACACTCTGTATTGCACCGCTCGCCTGCGTTACTTTGACGCATCGATGAGCGCGACGGCAAAGGCAGCTGACTACTCACCCGAATTTCCCTCGACTTTTTTCCAGGGCTCTACACTGGGAATCTGTCTTAAAGCCGCTGACTTTCAGCGGCTTTTTTTTGCCGTAAAAAAAGGCCGGGCACACCCTCACGACACTGGCCGTTATGGATTGACCAAAGGAGCTTTACCGGTGAAGAACTCGCTGACGTTCACCCCGTTATTCCTCGCGATTGCAGCAATGATCGCCCCACTGGCCCACGCGGCAGACACTACCCCCAACGACGGTTTCGTCGAAGGCTCCCACCTCACGATCAACACCCGCAACTACTACATGAACCGCGACCGGCGCGACATTCACCAGGATGACAGCAAGGAATGGGGCCAGGGCTTTATCGGCACCTTCGAATCCGGCTACACCCAGGGCACCGTCGGCTTCGGCCTGGACGTCAACGCCATGCTCGGCCTCAAGCTCGACGGCGGTGGCGGTACGGATGGTTCCAGCATCCTTCCGTACGGCAGCGGCAACGGCAAGGCGCCGGGTTCGTTCTCGACGGCCGGCGGCACCTTGAAGATGCGCGCCTTCGACACCGAACTGAAAGCCGGCGACCTGTTCCTCAACAACCCGGTGATCGCCGGCGGCATGACGCGCATGTTGCCGCAGACTTTCCGTGGCGTGAGCCTGACCAACCACAGCTTCGACGGCTGGATGTTCGAAGGTGGCCAGGCCAGTTTCACCAAGCTCTACAACCAGAGCGGCCATCGGCGCATCGGCACCAGCTACGGCACGCTGCCCGCCAATACCGACAGCCAGCACCTGGACTGGGCTGGTGTGTCGTTCAGCGGGATCGAGGGGCTGACCAGCAACCTGTACGCCTCCGAACTCAAGGACGTCTGGCACCAGTATTACTATGACCTGGAATACACCTACGCCCTGAACGACTTGGTCAGCCTGACCCCCGGCCTGCACTACTACCACACCCAGGACACCGGCCAATCGCTGCTGGGCGATATCGACAACAACACCTACAGCCTGCATTTCACCGTAGGGGTGGGCAACCACAGCGTCACGGCCACGTATCAGCGGGTCAACGGCAACACGCCGTTCGACTACATCACCCAGGGCGACAGCGTGTACCTGGACAACTCCCAGCAGTACTCGGACTTCAACGGCCCCAACGAGCGCTCCTGGAAGCTCAAGTACGCCTACGACTTTGCCGGCCTCGGCGTGCCCGGCCTGACCTCCGCAGTGTCGTACATCAGCGGTAAGACCGACCTGACCAAGGTCGACCCCAACAGTCGCGGCTACAGCAACTGGTACAGCGCCGATGGCAAGGACGCCAAGCACTGGGAGCGCGATATCGACCTGAAATATGTGGTGCAGGGCGGCAAGGCCAAGGACTTGGCCGTGCGCCTGCAATGGGCCACCAACCGCGGCAGCAATGGCTACTCGGCGGTGGACCGCGATGTGGATGAGTACCGCGTGATCGTGGATTACCCGATCAACGTGTTCTGATTACAGGTAGGAGCGAGCTTGCTCGCGAAAAACGTTAACGATGACGCGTGCTTCCTGAATAAACGCGGCGTCTGTGAGTTTTTCGCGAGCAAACTCGCTCCTACAGCCATATTCAAGAGTTGCTACTACGCTAAGGGCATTCTCAACGCAGAAGTGTGCCCGATGAGTTCAAGTCCTACCCGCCCCAACCGCCGCCCGGAGCGCCTGCTGATCCTGGGCAGCACGCTCACGGTGTTGCTGATCGTGGGGGTCGTCACTGCGCTGCTGATTCGTGAACATGCCAACACCCTGCAAACGGCCAAGCGCACCGCCAATACCATCACGCAATTGATCGACGCTGATGTGCTGCGCAATGTCGAACTGTACGACATGGCCCTCAAAGGCTTGATCACCGCTACCGAGCGCACTGACTTGCAGGACGTCTCGGAGAGTATTCGCCACCTGGTACTGTTCGACCGTTCCGCCGCAGCGCCCTACAAGGGCGATATCCTGCTGCTGGACCCGGCCGGCGAGGTGATTGCCGATTCGTCCCTGCTCACGCCCAAGCTGGGTAACTTTGCCGACCGGGACTATTTTCAGGCGCACCGCAACAACCCCGACCTGGGCTTGTATATCAGCCGTCCGTTCATGGCCCGCTGTCAGTGTGACGACCCCTGGCGCATCGCATTCAGCCGTCGCGTTTCGTCAGCGGACGGGCGTTTTCTGGGGGTGGCAGTCGCGTCCATGCGCCTGTCGTACTTTCATCAGTTATTCAGCAGCTTGAACATCGGCAACAACAGCACGATCAACCTGCTGAACCACCAAGGCATCCTGCTCGCGCAAGAGCCTTTGCTGGAAGTGGATATCATCGACAAGGACCTGAGCCAGCGCCCGAATGTAGCGCGCATGCTGCGCGAACGGGACGGCAGCTTCCAAAGCATCTCCAGCGTCGATCGCCAGGCACGGCTCTACAGCTTTTCTAATGTGGGCGACTTGCCGCTGATCGTGGCAGTGGCCTTGTCTAGCGATGAAATGTTCGCACCCTGGCGACGTGCGGCGTGGTTGGTCAGCATGGCGACCGGAGTGTTGTGCGTGGGCTTGTTATGGCTGACCTGGGCGCTGTGCATGGAGCTGCGTCGTCGCCATCGCGCCGAACAGGTGCTGTCAGAACTGGCAGCCACCGACGCCCTTACCGGCCTGGCCAACCGCCGCACCCTGGACGAACGCTTGCGGCTGGAATGGGACCGGGCACAACGCTCCACCGAGTCGTTGAGCGTGCTAATGATCGATGTGGACCACTTCAAGGCCTTCAACGACCGTCATGGTCACCAGGGCGGCGATGAGGCGTTGCGTACAGTCGCACAGGTGATCGCCAGCCATATCCGTCGCCCTGCCGACCTGGCGGCACGTTATGGCGGTGAAGAATTCGCGGTGGTGTTGCCCAATACCGACGCCGGGGGGGCATGGGTGATCGCCGAGCATATCCGCGAGGGGGTCCAGCACTTGCCGAGAGTGGCCGGGGACGAGCAACCGATCACGGTGAGCATCGGCCTGAGTACCTGGCAGAAGCACAGCCGTATTTCCCTTGAAGACCTGCTGCTCAAGGCTGACCAGGCGCTGTATCAGGCCAAGCACAGCGGCCGTAACCGGACAATGGATGTTTCAAAGACCTCCAACTGATGAGGTCAAATGTGGGAGCTGGCTTGCCTGCGATGGCGGTGGGTCAGCTACCTACAAGCTAACTGGCAGGCCGCTACCGCAGGCAAGCCAGCTCCCACATTTGGATATTCGTCAGGTATAAAAAAAGGCCACCCGAAGGCAGCCTTTCAAAACTAAAGAAAGAGAGTTGTTACTTACACCGCCGCAACGGGACGCATGTAAGAGATCGGTGCGGTGCTGGCATCTTCGAAGGTCACGACTTCCCAAGCGTCTGTCTGCTCAATCAACTTGCGCAGCAGCTGGTTGTTAAGGGCGTGGCCCGACTTGAAGCCTTTGAACTCGCCTATCAGGCTATTGCCCAGCAGGTAGAGGTCACCGATTGCATCGAGAATCTTGTGCTTCACGAATTCGTCTTCGTAGCGAAGGCCGTCTTCGTTCAGTACACCATCCGCGTCGACCACAATGGCGTTTTCCACGCTGCCGCCGAGTGCGAGGTTGTGCTTGCGCAGGTACTCGATGTCACTCATGAAACCAAAGGTACGGGCGCGGCTGACTTCTTTTACAAACGAAGTGCTGGAAAAATCCACGCTTGCACTTTGGGTGCGGTCACGGAATACCGGGTGATCGAAATCGATCTCAAAGCTCACTTTAAAGCCTTCGAACGGGACGAAGGTGGCGCGCTTGTCGCCGTCTTCTACTGTCACTTCCCGCAGAATGCGAATGAACTTCTTGGCTGCGTCCTGCTCTTCCAGGCCGGCAGATTGAATCAAGAATACGAAGGGGCCAGCGCTGCCATCCATGATCGGGACTTCGGACGCGGAGAGCTCGACGTAGGCGTTATCGATGCCCAGGCCAGCCATGGCCGAGAGCAAGTGCTCCACCGTGTCCACTTTGACGTCACCGTTGACCAATGTGGTCGACATAGTGGTTTCGCCAACGTTTTCCGCGCGAGCAGGAATCTGCACCACAGGGTCCAGGTCGGCACGCACAAACACGATGCCGGTGTCGACAGGTGCAGGCTTGAGGGTCAGGTATACCTTCTCCCCGGAGTGCAGACCTACACCTGTGGCACGAATAATATTCTTCAGGGTGCGTTGTTTAATCATGGCTTGGACCGCTTCAGCGCAAATTGCGAACTGGTATCAACAAAGGCTGGCGATAATAGCAGACCAGACCTTTGCTGAACACCAATCACCTTCATAGCCCTGATACATTCCATTAATCGGCCTGACGACGCAGGAATGCCGGGATGTCCAGGTAGTCCAGGTCATCTTGCGGATTCGGGCTACGGGACGCCGCAGCACCGGCCTGAGCCTGGTTGCGCATCACGGTCGGACGGTCCAGGTCACGGTAGTTCACCGACGGCAGTTCCTGGCGAGCAGGAGCTGGAGCGGCAGCTGCCTGGCTGGCCTGGCTGGTATGCAGGGTGTTGTCGATGACCTTCACAGGCTTCTCGATTTTCGCACCCAGGCCGGTAGCAACCACGGTTACATGCAGCTCATCGCGCATGTCCGGATCGATAACGGTACCGACTTTGACCATGGCGTGCTCGGAAGCGAAGGCTTCGATGATGCTACCCACGTCGGAGTACTCACCCAGGGACAGGTCGGGACCTGCGGTGATGTTCACCAGGATGCCACGTGCACCTTGCAGGTTCACGTCTTCGAGCAACGGGTTGCGGATGGCCGCTTCGGTGGCTTCGCGTGCACGGTTCGGACCGCTGGCGCAGCCAGTGCCCATCATCGCCATGCCCATTTCGCTCATGACAGTACGTACGTCGGCAAAGTCGACGTTGATCATGCCTGGGCGCTTGATGATGTCGGAGATACCGCGAACGGCACCGGCCAGTACATCGTCAGCCTTGGCGAAGGCGGACAGCAGGCTGGCATCCTTGCCCAGGATGGTCAGCAGTTTCTCGTTGGGGATGGTGATCAACGAGTCGACGCTTTCAGACAGCAGACGGATACCTTCGTCGGCGATCTGCATGCGCTTGCGGCCTTCGAACGGGAACGGACGCGTCACGACAGCAACGGTCAGAATCCCCATTTCCTTGGCCACTTCGGCAATGATCGGTGCAGCACCGGTACCGGTACCGCCGCCCATGCCGGTGGTGATGAACACCATGTTGGTGCCTTGCAGCACTTCGGCGATACGCTCGCGGTCTTCCAGGGCGGCTTGACGGCCGACTTCCGGATTGGCGCCAGCGCCGAGGCCCTTGGTCACCGCGGTGCCCAATTGCAGGATGGTCCGCGCGCCGATGCTTTTGAGCGCCTGGGCATCAGTGTTGGCGCAGATGAACTCAACGCCTTCAATGTTGCTCTTGACCATGTGGTTGACAGCGTTGCCGCCGCCACCGCCGACACCGATTACTTTGATAACCGGGCTAGCGGGGATATTGTCTACGAGTTCGAACATGTTCCCTCTCCTTTCATTTTCTCTAGTTTTTTCGCCTACTGCTTGTTGCGGGTGTTGCGGTGTCGCGGTAAATCTTTAGAAATTGCCTTTTACCCAAGCCTGCAGCCGCTCGAGCAACGGCGCTTTCGCTTCGTCATCGCTGCGGTAGCTGTCACGGATGCTCGGGCCCGACAGGGAAATGCCGTCGGTCTGCTTTTGCAGCCCGTACAACAGCAAGCCCACACCGGTGGAATAAATCGGGTTGCGCACCACGTCGCCCAGGCCCTTCACGCCATGGGGCACGCCCAGGCGCACCGGCATGTGGAAGATCTCTTCGGCCAACTCGACCGCGCCTTCCATCTTCGAGGTGCCACCGGTCAGCACGATGCCGGCCGGGATCAAATCTTCGTAGCCGCTGCGGCGCAGTTCAGCCTGGATCAGGGTGAACAGCTCGTCGTAACGTGGCTCGACCACTTCGGCCAGGGCCTGGCGCGACAGCTCGCGGGGTGGACGATCACCCACGCTTGGCACCTTGATGGTCTCGCCGGCACCGGCCAGCTTGGCCAGGGCGCAGGCGTAGCGGATCTTGATTTCTTCGGCGTACTGGGTCGGTGTGCGCAGCGCCATGGCGATGTCGTTGGTGACCTGGTCGCCGGCAATCGGGATCACGGCGGTGTGACGGATCGCACCCTCGGTGAAGATCGCGATGTCGGTGGTGCCGCCGCCGATGTCCACCAGGCACACGCCCAGCTCTTTTTCGTCGTCGGTGAGTACCGAGTAGGCCGAGGCCAACTGCTCGAGAATGATGTCGTCGATTTCCAGGCCGCAGCGACGCACGCATTTTTCAATGTTCTGTGCGGCGTTGACGGCGCAGGTCACCACGTGGACCTTGGCTTCCAGACGCACGCCCGACATGCCCAGAGGCTCACGTACGCCCTCCTGATTGTCGATCACGTAGTCCTGCGGCAGGGTGTGCAGCACGCGCTGGTCTGCCGGGATCGCCACGGCCTGGGCAGCGTCGAGGACGCGCTCAAGGTCGGCCGAGCTGACTTCACGGTCGCGGATCGCCACGATGCCGTGGGAGTTCAGGCTGCGGATGTGGTTGCCGGCCACGCCGACGAACGCCGAGTGAATCCGGCAACCGGCCATCAGCTGCGCTTCTTCGATGGCGCGCTGGATCGATTGCACGGTGGACTCGATGTTCACCACCACGCCCTTCTTCAGGCCCCGGGACGGATGCGTGCCAATACCGACGATTTCGATCGCGCCGTCTTCCCCGACCTCGCCCACCAGCGCCACCACCTTGGAGGTGCCGATATCGAGACCGACGATCATTTTGCCGCTTTGCACGTTTGCCATGGGTCCTGCCTCTTCTTAATTCTTCGCGACAGCGGGTTGTGCTGCCGTGGGCGCAGCCGGTGTACGCCAGCCGACGGCCAGGCCGTTGGCGTAACGCAGGTCGACGCTCGCAATGTTCGTAATCTGTTCTTTCAAGGTTTTTTCATAGATGGCAATAAAGCGGCGCATCTTTTCCACCAAGCGGTCGCGTCCCAGCAACAACTCGATGCCCGGGCCGGAACTGCCTGCCCCGGTCGTCAAAAACCAGCTGCCCCGCTCACGCAATTCCAGGCGTGCAATGGAGAAGCCCAGTGGCCGCAGCATCTGGCTCAAGGCCTGGTACTGCTGCATCACTTGCTGCTGCGCCCGCTGCGGCCCGAACAGCTGCGGCAGGTGTTCATAGTTGGCCAGCTCACGCGGGGTGAACGCCTGGCCCTGGTTGTTCAACAGCGCTTCATCGCCCCAACGGGCCACGGGCAGTTGTTCTTCCAGGCGGATCGTCACCTGGTCCGGCCATACACGGCGAACTTCGGCGTGGGCGATCCACGGCATCTGCTCCAGCTCCGAGCGCATGCCCGCCAGGTCGATGGTAAAGAAGCTCGCCGCCAGGTATGGGCCGATGCGCTGCTGTACCGCTTGCTGGCTGATGTAGCTCAGGTCGCCCTGCACGCTGATCTTGGTGATCGGCCGGTCGGCATACGGCAACAGGCGCTGTGCGCCTTCGTACGTACCAAAGCCCAACACCACCAACAGCACCGGCCAGAACAGCGCCTTGATAAAACCAAAGTTGGCTTTTGGCAGGCGCGAAGACATCGGCTCTTTAGCCACCATTCGGCTTGCACCCCGTGGCACCGGCTTGCGGCTCGGTGCTTGTGGGGGCTGATGACGAAGCGATGCGCCGTTCATGTGTTTAGCCTCTTGGCTCAATGCTGTCGGCCAGGATCGCCAGCACTAACTGCTGGAAATCCAGACCGGCGGCACGGGCTGCCATGGGAACCAGGCTGTGGTCGGTCATGCCCGGTGCGGTGTTGACTTCAAGGAACCAGAAATTCCCTTGGTCATCCTGCATCACGTCTGCCCGCGCCCAACCGGCGATACCCAGCGCCTCACAGGCTTTCGCCGTGAGGTCCATCAATTGCTGTTCCTTGGTCGCTTCGAGGCCGCATGGGATCCGGTACTGAGTATCGGAAGCCAGGTACTTGGCGTCGTAGTCATAAAAGGTGTGGGGCGTGCCCAAAGCGATGGGCGGCAATACCTGGCCACGCAGGGTGGCGATGGTGTACTCGGGACCTGAAATCCACTGTTCCACCAACACTTGCGAATCGTAGGTACTTGCCGCTTTCCATGCGTCGATCAATTCAGCGGCCGAGTTCACTTTAGCCATGCCGATACTGGAGCCTTCATGGGCTGGTTTGACGATCAAAGGCAGGCCCAGTTCCTTGGCCGCAGAAATACAATCGTCTTCGCTGCACAACACGGCGTGACGCGGGGTCGGAATGCCCAGGCTGTGCCACACCTGCTTGGTGCGCAACTTGTCCATCGCCAGGGCCGAGGCGAGGATGCCGCTGCCGGTGTAAGGGATGCCGGCGCATTCGAGCAGGCCCTGCATGCTGCCGTCTTCACCGCCGCGGCCGTGAAGAATGAGAAAGGCGCGGTCGATCTTTTCGGCCTGCAGACGGGCGAGAAAATCATCGCCTACATCGATACCGAAGGCATTCACGCCAGCACTTTGCAGCGCTTCAAGCACCGCATTGCCAGACTTGAGCGACACTTCGCGCTCGGCGCTCTTGCCGCCGAACAGCACGGCCACGCGACCGAAGTCGGCAGGCGCAAGGGTGGAAAACAGGGAGCCGTAGTCAGTGGTCATTTCGACTTCCCCTTGGCGGCAGCTGCAAACAGCGGGCTCGCCAGCAACTTGGGCGCAAGGCCACCGATATCACCGGCACCCTGACACAGCAGGATGTCGCCGGCACGCAGCAGCGGCTTGACGATAGGCGCCAGGTCCACGCCACGCTCGATGTAGATCGGGTCCAGCTGGCCGCGCTGGCGGATGCTGTTGCACAGCTTGCGGCTGTCGGCGCCCGGGATCGGTTCTTCACCGGCCGGGTAGACTTCCATCAGCAGCAGCACGTTGGCATCGGCCAGTACATTGACGAAATCGTCGTACAGGTCGCGGGTACGGCTGTAGCGGTGCGGCTGGTACACCATCACCAGGCGGCGCTCCGGCCAGCCACCGCGCACGGCCTTGATCACGGCCGCAACTTCGGTCGGGTGATGACCGTAGTCGTCCACCAGCATCACGTCACCGCCTTCAACCGGCAGTTGGCCGTAGACCTGGAAGCGACGGCCCACACCGGCAAAGCGCGACAGGCCTTCGACGATGGCTTCATCGCTGACGCCTTCATCGGTAGCAATGCAGATGGTTGCCAGGGAGTTCAGCACGTTGTGGTTGCCCGGCATGTTCACCGACACATCCAGCGGCTCGCGATCAGGACGCAGCACGGTGAAGAAGGTTTGCATGCCTTGCTGGCGCACATTGATTGCGCGCACGTCGGCGTCTTCGCTGAAGCCGTAGGTCACGGTCGGGCGCTTGACCTGGGGCAGGATTTCACGCACCACCGGGTCGTCCAGGCACACCACCGCCAACCCGTAGAACGGCAGGTTGTGCAGGAAGTCGACGAAGGTTTTCTTCAGTTTGTTGAAGTCACCGTCGTAGGTCGCCATATGGTCTTCGTCGATGTTGGTGACGACGGCGACCAGCGGTTGCAGGTGCAGGAAGCTCGCGTCACTTTCATCGGCTTCGGCAATCAGGTAGCGGCTGGTGCCCAGTTGGGCATTGGTGCCGGCTGCATTCAGGCGGCCACCGATGACGAAGGTCGGGTCCAGGCCACCGGCGGCGAACACCGAGGCGATCAGGCTGGTGGTGGTGGTCTTGCCATGGGTACCGGCGACGGCGATGCCGTGGCGATAGCGCATCAGCTCGGCGAGCATCTCGGCACGCGGCACCACAGGGATACGGCGCTCAAGGGCGGTGGCCACTTCCGGGTTGGAGGTGTTCACGGCGCTGGACACCACCAGCACGTCAGCCTCGGCGGCGTTCTCGGCACGGTGGCCGATAAAGATCTGCGCGCCGAAGGACTTCAGGCGGTCGGTGACCGGCGACTCTTTCAAGTCCGAGCCGGACACCTGGTAGCCCAGGTTCAGCAACACTTCGGCGATGCCGCACATGCCCACGCCACCGATACCGACGAAGTGAATACGACGAATGCGGCGCATCTCGGGTTGCGGCATGGCTTTCTGATTCTCAACCATGGGCCACCTCCAGGCAGATATCGACCACGGTGCGGGTTGCGTCAGGTTTGGCCAGGCGGCTTGCGGTGCTCGCCATGCTGTTGAGTCGTTCCGGTTGCATCAAAACCTCGGTCAGGCGTGCGGCCAAATCGGCGGCGCCAGTCGTTCTTTGCGGCAGCAGGAAGGCAGCGCCCTCCCCGGCCAAATATTCGGCGTTGCGGGTCTGGTGATCGTCGATGGCATGGGGCAAAGGCACCAGCAAGGACGGCAGACCGGCAGCGGCCAGTTCACTGACGGTCAGCGCACCAGCGCGGCAGACCACCAGGTCGGCCCAGCCATAGGCTTGGGCCATGTCTTTGATGAAAGGCTGTACGTTCGCCTCTACACCGGCCTCGCGATAACGCGCGGCGGTGACTTCATCGTGGTTCTTGCCGGCCTGGTGGAAGATTACCGGGCGCACATCCTCAGGAAGTTGCGCAACGGCTTCAGGCAGCAATTTATTCAGCGGCTCCGCGCCCAGGCTTCCGCCCAGGATCAGCAGGTGCGCCTTGCGCCCCGCCAGCGCGTCACGCGCAATGGTCATGAACAGTTCGGTACGCACCGGGTTGCCGGTAGTGCGAAGCTTGTCGGAGGCGGCGAAGGTTTTCGGGAAGGCTTCACACACCCGCGCAGCCAACGGCACCAGCAGGCGGTTGGCTGTACCGGCGACGGCGTTCTGTTCGTGGACGATCACCGGCACGCCCGCGAGTTTCGCCGCAACGCCACCGGGGCCGGTTACATAACCGCCAAAGCCGAGCACACACACCGGCTTCAACTCGCGAATGATCTTGCGCGCCTGCATGACCGCCTTGAGCAACACGAACGGCGCCTTGAGCAGGGACAACTTGCTCTTGCCGCGCAGACCGGTGACGTTGATCAAATGCAGCGGCAAACCGGCATTGGGCACCAATTCGTTTTCGATGCCACGGGGCGTACCCAGCCAGTGCACGGTGTAGCCACGGTTCTGGAATTCACGGGCGCAGGCCAGGGCCGGGAACACATGGCCCCCGGTGCCGCCTGCCATGATCAGCACATTAGCGCCCATGGGTCGGCTCCTCGGCGAAGTCGCTCTCGCTGAACTCCATCTCTTCGCTGCCCAGGTGGGTACGACTCTCCCACTCGATACGCAGCAACAAGCCGAGACAGGCGCAGCAAATCACCAACGAACTGCCACCGTAACTGAGGAACGGCAAGGTCAAGCCCTTGGTCGGCAGCAGGCCGACGTTCACGCCGATGTTGATCAGGAACTGGCCGATCCACAGGAAGGCCAACCCATAGGCAACGTAGGCGGCGAAGAACTGCTTGGCCTTCTCGGCCCACAAGCCGATGTACATGGCGCGCACGCAAACGAATACAAACAGCGCAACGGTGCACAGCGAACCCACTACGCCCAGCTCCTCGGCCAATACCGAGAACACGAAGTCGGTGTGGGCTTCCGGCAGGTAGAACTGCTTCTGCACACTGTTGCCCAGGCCCACGCCCAGCCACTCACCGCGACCGAAGGCGATCAGCGCCTGGGTCAACTGGTAGCCGGAGCCGAACTGGTCGGACCAGGGGTCGGTGAAGGTGATCAAACGCGCCATCCGGTAGGGCTGCGCCTGTACCAGGATGGTCACGGCCGCGACTGCCAGCACCACCATCAAGGTGAAGCGGAACAAGCCGACGCCGCCGAGGAACAGCATGGCCGCCGCAGCGCCCATCATCACCACCGTGGCGCCGAAGTCGGGCTCCATCAGTAACAGGCCAGCCATGGGCAGCAGCACGATGAACGGCTTGAAGAAGCCCATCCAGCTTTCGCGTACTTCTTTCTGACGGCGCACCAGGTAACCGGCGAGGTAGATCACCACGAACACCTTGGCGATTTCCGAAGGCTGCACGTTGAACGCGCCGAAGCCGATCCAGCGCATCGAACCGTTCACCTCGCGGCCAATGCCCGGGACGATCACCATGACCAGCAAGCCGAACGCACCGATCAGCATCAACCAACCCAGACGCTGCCAGGTAGCAATCGGAATCATCATGGTGACGATGCAGGCGCCGAGGCCGATCACCAGGTACACCAGGTGGCGGATCATCATGTACAGCGTGTTGCCCGACTGCACGGCCGCCACTTCGGAGGACGCCGAGGTGATCATCACCAGGCCCAGGCCGAGCAGCGCCAGGCAACCGGCGAGCATAGGGAAATCAAGATCAATGCCGCGCCCAGTAATGATCGGCGACGGGTAGGGCTTGATGATGTTTCTCAGGTTGAGGCTCATGCCAAAGCCTCCACGGCGCGGGCGAACAATTGGCCGCGCTCTTCATAGTTCTTGAACATGTCGAAGCTGGCGCACGCGGGAGACAGCAACACCGCATCGCCGGGCTGGGCCAGGGCTTTGCACTGGGCAATGGCGTCGTCCAGGGAAGCTGCGCGCACTTGCGGTACGGCTTCACCGAGGGCGGCGGCGATCAGGTCCGAATCGCGACCCATCAGCACCACGGCGCGGCAATGGGCAGCCACTGGAGCTTTAAGGTCCTTGAAGTCGGCGCCCTTGCCATCGCCACCGGCGATCAGCACCAGCTTGCCGTCTATATCGGCACCCAGGCCTTCGATGGCCGCCAGGGCTGCACCGACGTTGGTGGCTTTGGAGTCGTTGTAATAGCTCACGCCATTGAGGTCGCGCACCCACTGGCAGCGATGCTCAAGCCCGGCAAAGGTGCGCAGGCTGGCGAGCATGGCGTCAAATGGCAGGCCAACCGCATGACCGAGCGCCAACGCCGCCAGGGCATTGGACTGGTTATGTGCGCCACGGATTTTCAGTTCGCGTACCGGCATCAGGTTCTGGAATTCGAAAGCCAGGTATTTCTCGCCGCTCTCTTCGCGAATGCCGAAGCCTTTGAAATCCGGTTTGCCCAGGCCGAAAGTCCAGCAAGGCATGCCCTCGCCCATCAGCGGACGGCTCAGGGCATCCTGGCGGTTGACGACAAATTGCCTGGCGCCACGGAAGATCCGGTGCTTGGCCAGGTGATAAGCCGGCAGGCCGCTGTAGCGGTCCATATGGTCTTCGCTGACGTTCAATACCGTCGCCACTTCAGCGCCCAGGTCGTGGGTGGTTTCCAGCTGGAAGCTCGACAATTCCATCACGTACAGCTCGACTTCGTCGTTGAGCAGGTCCAGGGCCGGCACGCCAAGATTGCCGCCGACGGCCACACGCTTGCCCGCCGCCGCTGCCATCTCGCCGACCAGGGTGGTGACGGTGCTTTTCGCGTTGGAACCGCTGATGGCCACGATCGGCGCCTTCGCGTTGCGTGCGAACAGGTCGATATCGCCAGACAGCTTCACGCCACGGGCCGCAGCCGCTTGCAGGGCCGGTGTCGCCAGGGCCAGGCCCGGGCTCACGTAGAGCTCGTCGGCACGGCACAGAAACTCGACATCCAGCTCGCCACAACGCACTTCCACGTGCGGGTAGTCACGGCGCAGCGTGACCAGCTCCGGTGGATTTTCCCGCGTATCGGCCACGGCAAACGACGTGCCCCGGTTCGCCAGGAAGCGAACCAGGGACATGCCGCTCTTGCCGAGGCCGACAACGATGCGGAAGTGGTCTGAAGCGATCAGGGACACTCGTTTCTACCTCAGTTTCAGGGTGGCAAGGCCGACCAGTACCAGAATCACGGTGATGATCCAGAAGCGGACAATCACGCGCGGCTCAGGCCAGCCCTTGAGTTCAAAATGGTGGTGAATCGGCGCCATGCGGAACACGCGGCGCCCGGTCAACTTGAAGGACGCCACCTGGATGACCACCGACAGGGTTTCCATCACGAACACGCCGCCCATGATGAACAGCACGATTTCCTGGCGAACGATCACCGCGATGGTGCCCAAGGCCGCGCCCAGCGCCAGTGCGCCGACGTCGCCCATGAAGACTTGTGCCGGGTAGGTGTTGAACCACAGGAACCCCAGGCCGGCACCGATCAGCGCGCCGCAGAACACGATCAGCTCGCCGGCGCCCGGTACATAAGGAATCAGCAGGTATTCAGCGAATTTCACGTTACCTGACAGGTAGCAGAAGATGCCGAGCGCGCCGCCCACCATCACCGTCGGCATGATCGCCAAGCCGTCGAGGCCGTCGGTCAGGTTCACCGCGTTGCTGGAGCCGACGATCACGAAGTAGGTCAACACCACAAAACCGACACCCAGCGGGATGCTCGCATCCTTGAGCATTGGGATGATCAAGGTGGTTTCCACAGCACTTGGCGCGGTGGTGTACAGGAAGATCGCGGCGGCCAGGCCGAACACCGACTGCCAGAAATACTTCCAGCGGCTTGGCAGCCCCTTGGAGTTTTTCTCGATCACTTTGCGGTAGTCATCCACCCAGCCGATGGCACCGAACAGCAGGGTCACCAGCAGCACCACCCACACGTAGCGGTTATGCAGGTCGGCCCACAGCAAGGTGCTGACGCCGATGGACGACAGGATCAGCGCGCCGCCCATGGTCGGAGTGCCAGACTTGGACAGGTGCGACTGCGGGCCGTCGTTACGAACCGATTGACCAATTTGCAGGTTCTGCAGGGTGCGGATCATCCACGGCCCTAAAAACAGCGACAAAGACAGCGCGGTCAGCACACCCAGGATCCCGCGCAGGGTCAGGTACTGGAAGACCGCGAAGCCTTTGTGGAACTGTTGCAGATACTCAGCCAGCAGCAGCAGCATTAATGTTTCTCCGTACTTGAGCCACACAAGGCTGCGACGACGTTTTCCATCACCGCGCTGCGCGATCCCTTGATCAAAATGGTTGTGTGTTTGTCATGTTCAGCCGCCGTCAACGCCTGGATCAGCTCGGCCTGGCTGGCGAAATGCCGGGCGCCAGGGCCGAACGCGTTGACCGCATGGGCCATGTTCGTGCCAACGGCGTACAGCGCGTCCACTTTGCCGGCGGCATAGGCGCCAACTTCACGGTGGCCTTGTTCAGCCCAATCGCCCAGTTCGCCGATGTCGCCCAGTACCAGAACCTTGCGCCCCTCAAAGCCTTTGAGCAGGTCCACAGCGGCATTGATGGAGGACGGGTTGGCGTTGTAAGTGTCATCAATCACGCGCATGCCGTTGCCAGCCAGTTGCGCCACGGTGCGGCCCTTGACCGGCTGCACCGCGCCCAGGCCCGTGGCAATACCGAACAGCGACACACCCAGGGCATGGGCAGCAGCAGCGGCGGCCAAGGCGTTGGCGACGTTATGGTTGCCCAGCAGGTTCAACTGCACGTGCTCGTCACCTTGCGGGGTGTGCAAGGTGAAGGACGGGCAGCCACGGGCATCGACATTGATGTTGGAGGCGTAAAAATCGGCTGCGGCATTGCGCACCGCAAACGTCAGGACCTTGCGACCGGCGGCGCGTATACGCCAGGTCTCGAAGGCCTTGTCATCCAGGTTCAGTACCGCAGTGCCCGAAGCGTCGAGGCCTTCAAGGATTTCGCCTTTGGCTTCGACGATTTTTTCCGGGCCGCCGAACTCGCCGACATGGGCGGTACCGGCATTGTTGATGATCGCCACGTGAGGCTGGGTCAACGCTACGGTGTAGGCGATTTCGCCGACGCGCGAAGCCCCCAGTTCAATCACTGCCGCCGTGTGTTCCGGGGCCAGTTCGAGCAGGGTCAGCGGTGCGCCGAAATCATTGTTCAGGTTGCCACGGGTGGCGAGTACCGGCCCGCGCGTACGCAAGACGCCGGCTAGCAGTTCCTTGACCGTGGTCTTGCCACTGGAACCGGTAACGGCCGCCACCGGTTTATCAAAAGCGGCACGGTTAAGCGCCCCCAGCTGGCCCAGGGCCAGGCGGGTGTCGGCTACCAGCAATTGCGGCAAGGCAGAATCGGCCACTTCACGCTGTACCAGGGCACCGACGGCACCTTTGGCGGCAACGTCGTTGAGGTAGTCGTGACCATCGAAACGCGGGCCGGCCAGGGCAACAAACAGTTGCCCCGGCTGGATGTTACGGCTGTCGATACTCACGCCATTGAATGTGCAGTCGCTCGACAGCACACGGGCCGACAGGGCCTGGGCCAGCTCGCTGAATGTCATCGCTTTAAGCATGGGCAACCTCCCAGGCGGTCAGGGCGTGATCCGCCTCGACCAGATCGGAGAAGGCATGGCGCTCACCGTTGATTTCCTGATAGTCCTCGTGACCTTTGCCCGCCAGCACCACTACGTCGTCCGCGCCGGCACTGGCGATCAACTGGGCGATGGCGGCGCCACGGCCCGCGACGAAGGTGGCCTTGGAGGCATCTTTGAAGCCGACACGGATGTCATCGAAAATCTGGCTCGGGTTTTCGCTGCGCGGGTTGTCGTCGGTGACGAGTACGCCATCGGCCAAGCGCTCGACAATCTCGGCCATCAATGGGCGCTTGCCGCGATCGCGATCACCGCCGCAACCGAACAGGCACAGCAGCTTGCCCTTGGCATGTGGGCGCAGGGCTTCGAGGACTTTTTCCAGGGCATCCGGTGTATGGGCGTAATCGACCACCACCAGCGGTTGCGTGCCGCCACCCAGGCGCTGCATGCGACCGGCCGGGCCTTCCAGCTTTGGCAGTACCCGCAGGATTTCATCCAGGGCGTAGTCCAGGCCCAGCAGTGCGCCGATAGCGGCGAGCACGTTGCTCAGGTTGAACCGCCCGAGCAAGGTGCTGCGCAAGTGGTGCTCGCCCTGCGGCGTCACCAACGTGGCGCGCACGCCTTCGTCATTGAATTGGGCTTCGCGGCAATACAGGTAGGCACTGGCATCTTGCAGGCTATAGCTGATCAAGCGCGCATCGCTGTCTTCGCCCGCCAGTTGGCGGCCGAATGCGTCGTCGAGGTTGACCACCCGGCACTTCAGGTCATTCCAGGCAAACAGCTTGGCCTTGGCGGCGGCGTACGCCTCCATGGTGCCGTGGTAGTCGAGGTGATCGCGGGACAGGTTGGTCATCACCGCCACGTCAAAGGCCAGGGCAGTGACTCGCCCTTGGTCCAGGCCGTGGGAAGACACTTCCATGGCAACCGCCTTGGCGCCGGCCTTTTTCAGGTCGGCCAGGGTCGCTTGCACGGCAATCGGGTTCGGCGTGGTGTGCAGGCCGCTTTGCAGCGCGCCATAGAAACCGGTGCCCAGGGTGCCGACGATGCCGCAGTGCTGACCCAGCAGGTCCAACGCCTGGGCGACCAATTGGGACACGCTGGTCTTGCCGTTGGTGCCCGTCACGCCCACCAGGTTGAGTTGGCGGCTCGGGTCACCGTAGAAGCGCCCGGCGATGTCGGACAGTTGCGCAGCCAGCCCCTTGACCGGAATCAACGGCACATCGGTGATCGGCAGCACGGTGGCGCCTTCCACTTCATAGGCAACCGCCGCCGCACCGCGTTGCAAGGCATCGGCGATATGCGCACGGCCATCAAGCTTGCCGCCAGGTACCGCCAGGAACAGGTCACCGGCGCGCACATTACGGCTGTCCAGGGTCAGCTCACGAATCAGCAGATCGTGGCCGGCATGGGCAAAAATCTTGTTCAGGCTAAGAGACATCAGCCGCGCCCTCCATTGGCTTTGACCGCGGCGGCCGGTGGGCCCGCGTTGGCTTGTTGGGTCGGCGGCAGGTTGTCCGGCGTGATGTTCATCAGGCGCAGGGTGCCGGACATCACTTTGCTGAACACCGGCGCCGAAACCAGGCCACCGAAGTAGCCGGCTTTACTAGGCTCGTCGATGACCACGACGATGGCGTAGCGTGGGTCGCTCATTGGGCCGAAGCCGGCGAACAGCGAACGGTAGGAGTTCTCGGCATAGCCTTTGGTGCCCACCGAAGTCTTACGCGCCGTACCCGACTTGCCCGCAACGTGGTACGCCGGCACCTGGGCGCGGAATACGCCACGCGGTGCCTCGATCACTTGTTGCAGCATGCCTTGCATGGTCTTGGCGACGTTTTCCGGGATCACTTGGGTGGCTTTTGGCGCTTCGTCGACATGAATCAGGCTCAGTGGAACCATGCGGCCGTTATTGGCCAATACCGAGAAAGCGTGGGCCAACTGGATGGCGGTCACCGACAGGCCGTAGCCGTAGGACAGCGTGGCAGTCTCGGCTTTTCTCCATTCGCGGTAGTTCGGCAGGTTGCCCACGCGTTCACCTGGGAAATCGAGACCGGTGGGTTGCCCCAGGCCGATTTTTTGCGCCAGGTGATAGATCGTTTCACCGCCAATGTCGAAGGCAACCTTACTCATGCCCACGTTACTGGAGTTGATCAGGATGCCTGTCAGATCCAGCACCGGACCTTCAGTGCGGGATACGTCACGAATGGTGTATTTGCCCAACTGCAAGGTGCCTGGGTAAACCTCGACCTTGTCGCTGGGTTTCCAGCGGCCGGTTTCCAGGGCAGCGCTCATGGAGATGGCTTTCATGGTGGAACCGGGTTCGAACACGTCGATCATCGCGCGGTTACGCATCATCGCCGGCTGCAGGTTGCGACGGTTGTTGGGGTTGTAGGTCGGCTGGTTGACCATGGCGAGGATCTCGCCGGTCTTCACGTCCATGATCACCAGGCTACCGGCCTTGGCGCCGTTCTCGATGATCGCGTTACGCAGTTCGCGGTTGGCCAGGTATTGCAGGCGCAGGTCAATCGACAACGCCAAGGGCTTGCCAGCCTTGGCGTTCTTGGTGACCTGGACGTCCTTGATCAGTCTGCCGCGCCGATCCTTGATGACCTGCCGCTTGCCGGGAACCCCAGCCAGCCACTCGTCATAGGCCAGTTCGACCCCTTCGCGACCATGGTCATCGATATCGGTGAAGCCCACCATGTGCGCGGTGGTTTCACCGGCCGGGTAGAAACGACGAAACTCCTCGATGCCGTAGACACCGGGAATTTTAAGGTCGAGCACTTGCTGGCCTTGCTCAGGGGTAAGCCCGCGCACCAGGTAGATGAATTCTTTGTTGGCCTGGGCTTCCAGGCGCTCGGTCAGGGCCTTGCGGTCTTGCCCCAGGGCAGCCGCCAGTTCAGGCCACTTGTCCTTGGCAACTTGCAGCTCCTTGGCGTTGGCCCACAGGGTGGTCACCGGGGTACTGACAGCCAGGGGCTCGCCATTACGGTCGGTGATCAGGCCGCGGTGTGCAGGAATCGGAATATGCCGCAGGCTACGGGCGTCACCCTGGCCGATCAGGAAGTCACGGTCGACGACCTGCAGGTCGAAGATACGCCAGACAATCGCGCCCACCATCAATGCCAGCAAGCCGAGCATCAGGCGGAAACGCCATGGGTAGAGTGCCCCTTCGAGCTTCATCATGGCGCCACCATGCGGACTTCAGCCGCGCCAGGGATGTGCATCTTCAGCTGTTCGGTGGCCAGCACTTCGATACGGCTGTGGGCCGTCCAGGTGCTTTGCTCCAGGATCAACCGACCCCACTCCGCCTGGGCTTTGTCACGCACGCTCAATTCCCCGTACAGGGTATTGAGCAACTGACGGTTCCAGTGGGCGCTGTAGGACACCGCAATCGCGGACACCAGCACGCCGACAAACAGCAGCAACATAAAGAAGCTGCCGCCCGGGAGGGGCTTGGCGAAAAGCTTGCTCACCGCAACTTCTCCGCAACACGCATGACGGCGCTACGGGAACGTGGGTTGGCCTTGAGTTCGGCTTCGGAAGCGAACTGCGCTTTGCCATGGATTTTGATTTTCGGCACAAAGGCTTCGAAACGCACCGGCAGGTTACGCGGCAGGTTGTCGGATTCGCCCTTGACCAGACGACGCATGAAGAGTTTGACGATGCGGTCTTCCAGGGAGTGGAAGCTGATCACCACCAGGCGACCGCCCACTTCCAAAGCATCCAGAGCGGCTTCGAGGCCGGCTTCCAGATCGCCCAATTCGTTGTTGACGTGAATGCGCAGGCCCTGAAACGCACGGGTCGCCGGGTTCTTGCCCTTTTCCCAGGCCGGATTGGCGACCTTCAGCACTTCGGCCAGGTCAGCGGTGCGTTCGAACGGCTGGATTTCGCGGCGCTCGACCACGGCACGCGCCATGCGACCGGCGAAGCGCTCTTCACCGTATTCCTTGAACACACGGGCGATTTCTTCCACCGGCGCGGTGGCGATGAACTGTGCGGCACTGACCCCACGGGTAGGGTCCATGCGCATGTCGAGGGGGCCGTCGCTCATGAAGCTGAAGCCGCGCTCCGGGTCATCGAGCTGCGGCGAAGACACGCCCAGGTCGAGCAGAACCCCGGCCACCTTGCCCGCCACACCGCGCTCAGCAACTTCGGCGCCCAGCTCGGCAAAGCTGCGCTGCACAACGACAAAGCGGCCGTCTTCGGCCGCTAGCGCTTGCCCGGTGGCAATCGCTTGAGGGTCTTTGTCGAACCCGAGGAGTTTGCCGTCGGAGCCGAGCTGGCTGAGTATCAACCGGCTATGCCCGCCCCTGCCGAATGTGCCATCGACATAGCAGCCATCGGCACGTACGGCGAGAGCCTCAACGGCTTCGTCAAGCAGTACGGTGATGTGGTTAAAGCCGCTATCAATAGTCACAGGATCAAATCACGCAGTTCATCAGGCATGGCGCCCGGTTGTTGAATAGCAGCCAGGTCCGCTGCAGACACAGCATCCCAGGCATCTTCGTCCCACAATTGGAACTTGTTCAGTTGGCCTACCAGCATTGCGCGCTTGTCCAGCTTGGCGTACTCGCGCAGTCGCGGAGGCACCAGGAAACGACCGCTGCCATCGAGTTCAAGGTCGACGGCATTACCGATCAGCAAACGCTGAAGGCGGCGGTTTTCTTCACGCAATGAAGGCAGCGCGCGCAACTTGGTTTCAATCAACTCCCACTCGTCGAGGGGGTAAACACACAAACAGGGGTCAACGGCGTCAATCGTGATGATTAACTGCCCTGAACTTCGCGAAATGAGCTCGTCACGATACCGGCTCGGCATGGCGAGACGGCCTTTTGCATCGAGACTGATAGCGTTAGCTCCGCGAAACACAGATGCGTTTCTCCAAATTTTAGCGTTTTACGTTCAAAAAACCCACTTTGTGCCACTTTCCGCCACTTGCGCACACTATAGGAATGCGCCCACCACACCGTCAAGGCGCGTATTCAAGGAAAAGCCTTACAGAACGGAGATTTAGGAAGGTAAAGGGAGGAGAAACGAGAGTTTTGCGATGTTTTTGACTCAACAACAGCAAACAGCTCAAAGAGCTAGGACTTAAAGTTAAAGTGATTTATTAAGAGTAAGATTTTTTTGGTATTACGAAGATGCATCTGCCAATGATTTGGCAGGGAGGGATTCTTGCGTTACTACCGGGTTTGCGCACGAGATTCGAACGCAAGGAAAAAAGGTGGAGAGTCGATCTGTAAGCCGGGTTCTGTCTTGAACAGTCATTCGTCTACGATGGCCATCACTGGACATCTTTAGCAACCTACCCGGTCCCAGCGCGGGCCACGCCTTGGGACCCTATTTGGTCTTGCTCCAAGTGGGGTTTACCTAGCCACGAACTGTTGCCAGTCGTGCGGTGCGCTCTTACCGCACCTTTTCACCCTTACCGGCACCGAAGTGCTTAGGCGGTTATTTTCTGTGGCACTTTCCGTAGGCTCACGCCTCCCAGGCATTACCTGGCACTTCGCCCTATGGAGCCCGGACTTTCCTCCCCCCCCTAATTTTCATAGAGGGCAGCGACTGTCCAATCGACTCTCCGCCGCGAAGGTTAACGGCACGGCGGCTTGAGGACAAGTATTAAAAGTGCAGCATTGCCATCACGTTCAGACGAAATACAGTTTTGGCCCAGGAACTATTCGGCCTTCTGTTTATCGAGCGCGACCTGATACAACACATTCTTGCGCACCCCGGTAATTTCGGCAGCCAGGGCGGCGGCGCGCTTGAGTGGCATTTCCTTGAGCAACAAATCGAGAACGCGCATGGCCTCGCTGCCCACCGCGTCTTCATTCTCCGGCGCGGTCCAGCCGGCTACCAGCACCACGCATTCGCCGCGCTGCTGATTGCTGTCGCCCTCGACAAACGCCCGCAACGCCTCCAGCGGCAGCCCCTTGAGGGTTTCGAAGGTCTTGGTCAACTCCCGGGCCAGCAAGGCCAGGCGCTCGCCGCCAAACACCAGTTCCATGTCTTGCAGGCATTCAAGAATGCGATGCGGGGCCTCATAGAAGATCAAGGTGCGCGGCTCTTCTTTAAGTGCCTGCAGACGCGCCCGACGCCCTACGGCCTTGGCGGGCAGGAAGCCTTCGAAGATAAAGCGGTCCGAGGGCAACCCGGCGGCCGATAATGCAGCAATCAGCGCGCAGGCTCCTGGAACAGGCACTACATTGATACCAGCGGCGCGCGCCTGGCGGACCAGGTGGTAACCAGGGTCGGAAATCAGCGGCGTGCCCGCGTCGGAAATCAGTGCGACGTCATCCCCCGCCAAAAGGCGCGTGATAAAGCGGCTACCCTCTTCACGCTCGTTGTGTTCGTGGCAGGCGGCTAATGGCGTGCTGATACCAAAATGCTGCATCAACCGTTGGGAGTGCCGCGTGTCTTCTGCCGCGATCAATTTCACCTCGCGCAACACCTTCAGCGCCCGGGCACTGATGTCGTCCAGGTTGCCAATGGGCGTCGCCACCACAAAAAGCGAGCCAGCAGTGGAATTCAAAGGACCTGGAGCAGTCAAAGCGCACACCTCGATGGTTGGCAAAAGTCACATTGTAGCGCGTAGAAGCCTTGAAAATGTGCCATCACGGCCGATGCCGTTTCAGCCACCGTCAGCTATTGGCAACATTTGCACGACCTAAATCCACGGTTTAACGCCATGAACATCGCGCCTGGGCCAGTGCTTGGGTACACTTCCACGCTAATTTGATCGGTATCAGGAACACTTACATGATCGCTTGCCTGCGGCTGCTCTCCGCCCTCTGCCTCGCTGCCTTGCTGGCCGCTTGCGCCAGTTCGCCCTCCTCCAGTCTTGGCGAACTGCCACGCACGCCCGACGCCAGTATCGAGCAACTGCTCGAACAGGCGACGAACGCCAAGACGCCAGAAAAAGCCGCGTTGCTGCGCCTGAGCGCGGCAGACCTGGCCTACCAGCAGAACAATCCCGGCCGCTCCTCGCAGATCCTTGCGCAAGTGCCCCTGGACGCCCTGAAGCCAGCCGCGCAAGTATTTGCCAGCACCCTGGCCGCAGAACTGGCCATGGGGCGCAACCAGCCCAAGGCGGCCTTGGCAGCGCTGAACCACCCCAGCCTGCAAAGCCTGAAGGAACTGCCGACCGACCAGCAGATCCGTACCGGCACTGTGCATGCACGCGCCTATGAAGCCGACGGCCAGACCCTTGCCGCCGCTCGCGAGCGCGTGGCCATGGCGCCCCTGCTGACGGGTGAGGCTGCCAGCAGCAACCACGAAGCCATTTGGGTATTGATTGCCGCGCTGCCAGCCGAACAGCTGCAAGCCACCGGCAACCCGACACTCGATGGCTGGATCACCCTGGCCCAGGCGGTCAAGGGCGCCGGTACGCTGGAGCAGCAACAAGCCGCCATCGACACCTGGCGCGCGCAGAACCCGGGCCACCCGGCGGCGGTGCAACTGCCAGCGCCGCTGACCAAGCTCAAGGAACTGGCCAGCCAGCCCCTAAGCAAGATCGCCCTGCTGCTGCCACAGGAAGGCCCCCTGGCTGCTGTGGGCAAAGCGCTGCGCGAAGGCTTCATGGCGGCTCACTACCAGGCTGAGCAAGCCGGGCAGAAGCCACCGGTCATCGAGTTCTATGACAGCTCGCGCCTGACCTCCCTCGACGACTTCTACGCCAAGGCCCAGGCCGCCGGCGTGCAACTGGTGGTCGGCCCGCTGGAAAAACCGCTGGTCAAGCAACTCAGCGCACGCCAGCAGTTGCCGATCACCACCCTGGCCCTGAACTACAGCGAGACCGATCAAGGCCCGGCGCAATTGTTCCAGTTCGGCCTGGCCGCTGAAGACGAAGCCCGCGAAGTATCGCGCCGCGCGCGTGCCGATGGCCTGCACCGCGCCGCCGCCATGGTGCCCCGTGGCGAATGGGGTGAGCGTGTGTACAAGGCGTTCCGCCAGGATTGGGAAGCCAATGGTGGCACCGTCATGGGCGTGGAGTATGTCGATCAGCCTGTGGCCCTGGCCCAGCAGATCGCCGATCTGTTCCAACTGCGCAAGAGCGAAGGCCGCGCCAAGAGCCTGCAAAGCACAGTCGGCACCGACGTTGCCGCCCAGCCTTCGCGTCGCCAGGACATCGAGTTCATCTTCCTGGCTGTCACGCCGCAACTGGCCCAGCAGATCAAGCCGACCCTGAACTTCCAATACGCCGGGGATGTGCCGGTGTACGCAACCTCTCACGTGTTCAGTGCCAGCGGTGACCGTAACCAGTACCTGGACATGACCAACGTGATGTTCTGCGAGACCCCTTGGCTGCTTAACACCACTGACCCACTGCGTAACCAGGTCGCCGCACAATGGCCGCAAGCCAATGGCAGCCTGGGCCGCCTCTACGCGATGGGCGTGGATGCCTACCGCCTGGCGCCACGCCTGGGCCAGCTCAAGGCGCTGCCGGACACCCGTGTAGACGGCCTCTCGGGCAACCTGGGCATCAGCGCCAACCAGCGCGTCGATCGCCAGATGCCGTGGGCGAAGTTCGTCGGCGGCGACATTCAGCGCCTGCCTGATACCCCACGCTGATGCCCGAGCGGTCCAGCGCACAAAGCGGCAAGGATGCCGAACTGCATGCACTCAATTACCTGCAACAACAGGGTCTGCGCCTTCTGGCGCAGAACTGGTTATGTAAACGCGGCGAGCTTGATCTGGTCATGCTTGACGGCGATACAGTAGTATTCGTCGAAGTCCGCTACAGAAAACACGCACAATGGGGTGGCGCGCTCGCCAGTATCGACGGGCGCAAGCGTCAAAAGCTGATACTCGCTGCGCAGTTTTTTCTGCAAAAAGAGCATCGCTGGGCTGACTGCCCCTGCCGTTTCGATGTGGTCGCCATGGAAAGCACCCCGTCAGGCACAGTTGATCTGACCTGGCTCAAAAATGCCTTCGACAGCTGATTCGCCGGGCACCTTCACCACTCATTTTTGCTCTTTGCTTTGCGGGCTGCACATTACCTGTGCCAAACAGCCGCGCTACTTAAGGTCACACAGATGGACATGCAATCCCGAATTCGCCAGCTTTTCCAGGCCAGCATCGACACCAAGCAACAGGCGATGGACGTACTTGCACCGCACATCGAGCAAGCCAGTCAGGTCATGGTCAATGCCTTGCTCAACGAAGGCAAAATGCTTTCGTGCGGCAACGGTGGTTCGGCCGGCGATGCCCAGCATTTTTCCTCCGAGCTGCTCAACCGTTTCGAACGCGAACGCCCGAGCCTGCCGGCCATTGCCTTGACCACCGATTCGTCGACGATCACCTCGATTGCCAACGACTACAGCTATAACGAAATCTTCTCCAAGCAGATCCGCGCCCTCGGCCAGCCGGGCGATGTATTGCTGGCGATTTCCACCAGCGGCAACTCGGCCAATATTATTCAAGCGATCCAGGCCGCACATGATCGCGAAATGATTGTCGTAGCGTTGACCGGTCGCGACGGCGGCGGCATGGCTTCGCTGCTGCTGCCAGAGGACGTGGAGATTCGCGTCCCGGCCAACGTCACTGCACGTATCCAAGAAGTTCATCTGCTGGCGATCCACTGCCTGTGCGATCTGATCGACAGCCAACTGTTCGGGAGTGAAGAATGACCGTTAATCGCCTCAGTCTTTTGGCCATCACGCTGTGCGTCGCCATCAGCGGCTGCAGCTCGGCTATCACCGCTACACGGGACACCCCTATCCAGGACGACCGGGGCACACGCACCTTCGGCAGCACCATTGATGATTCGCTGATCGAAACCAAGGTGAAGGTCAACGTCGCCAAGGCCGCTACCGACCTGGGCAACGGTGCCTCCCGCATTGTAGTGACCAGCTTCAACGGCGTGGTCCTGCTGGCAGGCCAAACGCCCCGCGCCGACCTCAAGGCCCAGGCCGAGCAAGCCGCCGCCGGCGTGCAACGCGTCAAGAAGGTCCACAACGAACTGCAGGTCATGGACCCGATCACCCTGCTGGCTATCAGCAACGATGCCTTGCTGACCACCAAGATCAAGACCCAGATGCTGACCGACCGTGCAGTGCCAGGTTCGCGGATCAAGATCGTCACCGATAACGGCATCGTCTACATGATGGGCCTGCTGACCCAGGCCGAAGCCACCCGCGCCGCCAATTTGGTGCAGGGCGTGTCGGGCGTGCAGAAGATCGTGAAGGTGTTCGAATACATCGACTGATGTAGATCGACGCCACAAAAAAGGGCGCCGTGCATTGACTGCACGGCGCCCTTTTTAGTACCCAGGGTTTACTGGTATTGCTGGTACGGATTGCCCTGGAACTGGTTGTTCTGCTGTGGCGCCTGCTGCTGGCCAGGCTGGCCGTATTGCTGGCCAGGGATCGGGCCGAGGTTAACCTCGACACGACGGTTCTGGGCGCGGCCATTCACGTCGGCGTTACTGGCAATCGGGTTATCCGGGCCGGCACCGCGAGCGCTCAGGTTGGTAGGACTGACACCCTGGGAAGTCAGGTAGTTGGCCACGCTCTGCGCACGGCGCTGGGACAGGTCCATGTTCAGTTGGCGGCTGCCGGTGCTGTCGGTGTAGCCAACGATCTGGATGGTGTTCTGGTTGAACTGCTTGAGGGAGTTGGCCAGGTTGTTCAGCGGCTGGTAGAAGCTGCTGGAGATCGCATCCGAGTTGGTGGCGAAGGTAATGTTGCCCGGCATGATCAGCTTGATCTGGTCGCCCTGGCGCTGCACCTCAACCCCGGTGTTGGCCATGCTTTCACGCAATTTTTTCTCTTGCTGGTCGGCGTAGTAGCCATAGCCTGCCGCACCAGCACCCGCAACCACTGCGCCAATCAGCGCGCCCTTGCCACGGTTGTTATGGTCGATGGCCGCACCGGCCAATGCGCCAGCCAGCGCACCGAGGCCGCCGTACTTGGCGGTTTTGCTCATGCCGCTTTCGGAACCATTGCTGGCCTGTCCCTGGCTGCCGTCATAAGGGTTAGGTGAGGCGCAGCCAGACAACAGGGCTACGGCGGTAGCGACAACAAGCAGACGACGCGGAGTGAACATGAAGGAAGCTCCTACTTTTGCATTCTGTGATGCAGAGGACATTGGCAATGGACCTGTGCCGAGTTTGGAACGCGACAAACGGTAAAAATTCCGTGGAGGGGTGCGTAAAGCATAGCTGTCTTTGGCTCGGGCCTGTGCCACAGTCTCCACCGACTGATAATCCAATCACGCTCGCACAAACGGATTCTCGCGCATCTCATCCCCCAGACACGTATCCGGCCCATGCCCAGTGACCACCGTCGCGCCTTCGTCCAGCGTATACAGGCGCTGCTTGATCGACCGCACAATCGTCGCCTGGTCGCCGCCCCATAAATCCGTACGCCCTACCCCACGACGAAACAAGGTATCGCCGGCGATCAACAGCTTGGCGTCAGCAAACCAGAAACTCATCGAGCCCGGTGTATGCCCAGGAGTATGCAAGGCTACGCCGCAGCCGCAGGCCAATTCTTCGTCATGCTCGAGCCAGCGATCTGGCGACGGCACCGGCACGTAAGGCACGCGAAACATCTGGCATTGCATTTCCAGGTTGTCCCATAGAAATTGATCCTCTTTGTGCAGGTGCAGCGTGGCGCCGGTCTTTTCTTTCAATTGGCCGGAGGCCAGGAAGTGATCAAGGTGAGCATGGGTGTGGATAATGCTCACCACCTTCAGGCCCAGTGCATCAAGGCGCGCGAGGATCAACTCGTGATTGCCGCCGGGGTCGACTACGATGGCTTTTTTAGTGATCGGGTCGCCAATGATGGTGCAGTTGCACTGCAATGGGCCGACGGGGAAGGTTTCGCGAATCAACGGTTGTTTTTCGGTATTCATGGGTGTCCTGCAAGCCTCTGGCGCGTTCCAAGTGCAGTATGGTGTAGCTTGCCTCTGCGCGGGAAGGCGTCGATTGCGCGGTCTATCCGCTGTTAAGCTACACAAGCGCCATTGAAATCCCCCGCTGCAGTCAGTCGCATTTGGAGCAACACCCATGGCGAATCAACAGATCATCTGCGAACACTGCGACTGCGTGTACGAGAAAGTCACGCTCGCCAAACATCAAAAAGCCCTCTGTGTACGCTGCGGGGGCGTGCTGCAGCGCTATAACGGCCTGTCGGTGCAGCAACGTCTGGCCCTGACGGTGACTGCCGCAGTGCTGTGGACCTTTGCCAACTTTTACCCGGTGATGAGCATCAGCCTGCAAGGCTTGAAAAACAGCGCGACCCTCTGGGACTCAGTAGTTGCACTGAGCCTGGGGCCGATCACGTTCATTGCACTGGTGGCGGCAATTTCCATCATTATCGCGCCGGTGTTTCAACTGCTGTTGCTGATCTGGGTGCTGAGTTTCGCCTTAGTCGGTAGGCGCTCGCCGGCGTTCAAGCTGTGCATGCGCTGGCTCGAAGCACTCCGGCCTTGGAGCATGCTGGAGGTGTGCCTGTTGGGCGCGATGGTTGCGGTATTCAAGCTGGCCGGCATGCTGGATGTGATCCCTGGCATCGGCCTGTTTGCCTTGGCCGCCCTGAGCCTGTTGCTGATCCGCATTGCCGGGCGCGATGTGCGCGACCTGTGGGACACCGTATGAACTCACCGCCTACCGCCCGCGAGCTGAACCTGTGCCTGTGCCACACCTGCGGCCAGCCCTGCGACATGCGCCTTGAACCCACCGAGTGCGAGCGCTGTGGCGCCGCGCTGCATCGGCGCAAGGTGCAGTCCCTGACCCGAACCTGGGCCTACATGCTCACCGCCCTCGCCTTTTATATCCCGGCCAATTTACTGCCGGTGATGAACACCACCATGCTCGGCTCGGGCGCAGACAGCACCATCATGAGTGGCGTGCTGGAGTTTTGGCAGCATGGCGCCTGGGACATTGCGCTGATCATTTTCATCGCTAGCATTGCCGTGCCGGGCATCAAGTTCTTGTCCCTGGGGCTGCTGCTGGTCACCGTGCAGCGCAATAGCCAATGGGCGCGCAAGGAGCGCTCGAAGCTTTTTAGGTTTATCGAACTGATCGGCTACTGGTCGATGCTCGACGTCATCGTGGTTGCCCTGGTGGCCGCGCTGGTGAAGTTTCAAGCCCTGGGCACGATAGAACCGCGCCTGGGTATTCTGTTTTTTGGCCTGGTGGTCGTGTTTACGATGCTCGCGGCCATGAGTTTTGATCCCCGGCTAATCTGGGAAAACCCACCTAACGAGGAGACCTCGGATGAGCTCATCCAAGGCTGAAACCCCTGCGGGGCAACCCGTGATCAAGACGCGTCGTTTCAGTGTCTCGCTGGTCTGGATCGTACCGATCGTCGCCGTGCTGGTGGGCATCTCGCTGGTGATTCACAGCGTCATGCAACAAGGGCCGACTCTCGTCCTCAACTTCAAGACCGGCAGCGGGCTGGTTGCCAATAAAACCGAGGTCAAATACCGCAACGTGGTGATCGGCCACGTAACCGCCGTGGCCCTGAGTGATGACCAGAAAAGCGTCAATGCCACCGTCGAGTTGGTCAAACAGGCCGAAAGCTTCACCCGCGAAGATTCGAAATTCTGGGTGGTACGCCCGCGCATTGGCGCAGGCGGCGTGTCGGGTATCGACACGTTGCTGTCCGGCGACTACATCGGCGCAGACATTGGCCAGTCCGAGACTCGCGCCAAACACTTCACCGGTTTGGAAAACCCGCCGCCCATCACTTACGGCGAACCGGGCAAGCGCTTCACGCTGCACACCCAGGCCCTGGGTTCCCTGGACATCGGCTCGCCGGTCTATTACCGGAAGATCCCGGTAGGCCAGGTAGTGGCCTATGAGCTGGACAACGAGGGCAAGGGCGTGAATGTCGAAATCTTCGTACATGCGCCCAATGATGTGTACATCACTGAGAACACGCGGTTCTGGAACGCCAGCGGCGTCGACTTGAGCGTCGGCGCCAATGGCTTCGCGCTGAAAACCGAATCCTTGTCGTCCATGTTGATGGGTGGGATCGCCTTCCAGGCGCCGCCCTACAACCCCAATGACAAACCGGCCGAAGAAAGCCGCAGCTTTGAATTGTTCGAAGACCAGCAAAGCGCCCTCGCCCCACCCAACGGCAAGGGCCAATATATGGTCCTGCGTTTCGATCAGGCTCTGCGCGGGCTGAAAGTCGACGCACCGGTGGAGTTCCTCGGCGTCGAGTTCGGCAGGGTTGTATCGATCAACCTGGATTTCGATGCGAAGAAGCGCACCTTCCCGGTCAATGTCGGCATCGTGATCTACCCACAACTGCTCGGCGAGGCCCACACCAAGCTGCTCAAGGCCATGAACAATAACCCTGACGATGAGGCAGCCGGCGTACGCCTGATCGGCACCTTCATCGAAAACGGCCTGCGCGCCCAGGCCCGTAGCGGCAACTTGCTGACTGGCCAGCTGTACATTGCCCTGGACTTCTACCCCAAGGCCGAGAAAGTCGCGTTCGACCCGAACCAGCGCCCCGTGGGCATCCCCACGATCCCGGGCAACCTGGAACAGTTGCAAGAGAAGTTCGAAGGCATCGTCAACAAGATCAGCCAACTGCCTGTGGAGCGCATTGCCGGCAACCTCGACGCCAGCCTGGTCGAACTGCGCAAAGGCCTGGCGCAATTCAACGCCAAGACGCTGCCGGGTGTGCAGACGACCTTGACCGACGTGAGCAAGACCCTGCAATCGGCCAGTTCAACCCTGGCCGAAGACTCGCCGCAACGTGAGCAACTGACCCAGACACTCGACGAGTTGGGGCGCATGTCGCGCTCCCTGCGCGAGCTTTCGGATTACCTGGGCCGGCATCCGGAGTCGCTGATTCGCGGCCGCCCCGATAACGCCGCACCGACGGACCTGCAAGGGCCACCCCGTAAATGACCATTGGAGCCGCCATGACATTGCCGTTGAAGATCACGTTACTGAGCGCCCTGCTGCTGCTCGGTGCCTGTCGCAGTGAGCCCATCGCCTTTCACACCCTGACCCCGGCGCACTTGAGCCCGAGTACGCGTGCAGATGCCGGCGGTGTTCGCATTGAGAGCATCAGCGTGCCGCCTCAGGTCGACCGCGCACAGATAGTGATTCGCCAGGGTGACAGCGGCCTGGCGATTCTTGAAACCCAGTGGTGGGCCGCTACCCTCGCCGATGAGCTGAGGAGCGCGTTGGTGGATCAATTGGCCAACAGCAATGCCCGCCAAGCCGTGGCTTTGCGCGTTGAGGTGCAGCGATTTGACTCGGTACCGGGGCAGTACGCGTTGCTGGATGTGCGCTGGCGCCTGAGGCAAGTCAATAGCGATCGCCCAGCGTTGACCTGCCGCACCACCTTGCAGTCGCCCGCCGGGCCGAGCATCGACGAACTGGTGGTGGCGCATCAGAACAACCTCAAGCGCTTCGCGGCGCTGATAAATCAGACCGTCGACACCTCACTCAAAGGCTGCCCGACCACGCTATAACCCCTGGCCTCAGGCCAACAAGCCCATGGACTTGGCCCGCGCCACCGCTTGGGTTCGACGCTCCACGCCGAGCTTGCTGTTGATATGGCTGGCGTGGGTCTTCACCGTGTGCAGGGAGATGAACAACTGGTTGCTGATTTCCTGGTTTGAACAGCCTTGGGCAATCAGCTGCAGCACCGCCAACTCTCGGGTGCTGAGGGTTTCCTGTTGAGGTGAGGCTTCAACCGCGATGGCCTGGGGCAGCAACGCCAGCAAGCTCTGGTTGAGCAGCCCATGGGAGTCCTTGCCCAACTGCTCGCGCATCCACTGCGGGTAACCTTCCAACAAGCGTTGAAACGGCTGCAACGCACCGCCCGAACCAGCGTGCAGGGCACGGGCGAATACCGGCCTGGCCTTGGCCTCCTGGCCATTCTCCAGAAGCAACTGCACCAGTTGGGCCAGCGCCATCAGGGCAATCATCTGGCGCCCGCTGTCATGGGCCTGTTGGGCCAGCGCTTCGAGGCGTTGCAGCGCACTGTCGGGTTGATGGCGAGTGGCATCGAGCGCGGCTTGTTGCAGCTCGATATGTTGCGGCAAGTGTGGATGAAACTCGGGGGCGGCCGCAGCGTGCTCGCCGTTGTAGGTCTGCCCCAGGCGGGCCAGCCAGGCGTCGGCCAGGTCAGTGCGACCCTGGGCCAGCCACAGCTCGCATTTGATCAGAGTGATCATCGCCAGGTAATAGATCGGCGGCACATCCCAGATGTGCATCAAGCGCTCGGCCTCGGCCAGTTCGGCAAAGGCATTGGCAAACTCCCCACGCCGCCCTTCGAAACTGGCGATGACGCAATGCCCGATCAGCACGCTGATATCGCGGCAGGCGCGGGCTTCGGCCAGGCCGGCGCGCAAACGCGCAAGGCCGGCTTCGGGCTGGCAACGCACCAGCAGCAGGTAACCTTCGTACAGCGACAGCCGTGCGCGCACGGCGTACAGGCGCTGGGGTGCCAGCCCATGCAGGCGCTCCAGGCCTTGGCGAACTTCATCCAGAGAACGCAGGATCTCACCCCGCGACTGCAACACCCGGGCCCGGTCGTAATGGGCCAACGCTTCAAACAAAGGGTTACCGACGCGCTGCGCCAGTTCCAACGATTCGCGGTTCAGGCCACGAGCGCGCCACAAGTCGGCATCGACGATCGCCAGGTTGGACAAGGTCGAGAGGCACATCAGGCGCTGGCCGTAACGCTTTTGCGGCAGGCTTTCCAACGCCTCCTGGCAATAGCGCTGGGTCAGCTCACGGTCTCCGCGCCCACGGGCGATGATCCCGCTCAGCGCCAACCATTGGGCCAGCATGGATTTTTGCGCGGTGGCCGACGGGGCCGGCAGGAAACGGCTGAGATAACTGGACAGCTCCTGCGCTGCATCCAATTGGCATGCGAGCCCAAGCGCCCAGCTGTACAGCACGATCAAACGCGGCGTGCTGATCAGCAAGCTGTCGGGCAGGTCCATCTTCCAGCGCAGCAGCATGCCGATATTCTGTTCTGCCAGCAGTTGTTCTTCGGACAGGTTCTGCACCAGGTTCGCCGCCACATCCAGGTGCCCGGCCCGCAGCGCCTGCTCCACCGCCTCATCGATCAAGCCCTGGGCGTTAAACCAGCGACAAGCGCGCAAGTGCAAGCTGGCCGGCGGCAAGGTGGCGCTCTTCTCGCGGCGGGTACGCAGCAGGTCGGAGAATAAATGGTGATAGCGGTACCAGTGCCCTTGCTCATCCAACGGCACCAGGAACACTTGATGAGCCTGCAGATAACGCAGGATTTCTGCGCTGTCATGGGCCTCGCGAACGGCGTCGCACAATTCACTGCAAAAACGCTCCTGCGGGGCGGTGTCGTACAAGAACGCTTGCACCTCCGCGGGCAGGCAGTCGATGACTTCTTCGAGCAGGTAATCGCGAATCAGCCCCTCGCCACCGTGCAGGTTTTGCGGCAAGGCGCTCTCACTGCCGGCTTCGGAGGCCGCCAACAACCAGAAGCGCAGGCCGGCGACCCAGCCCTCGCTACGGCGAATCAGGTTTTCCAACGCCTCACCGCGCAACGCATTGCCGTGTCCATCCAGCACCGCCAGGGATTCGTCGTGGGTCAGGCGCAGGTCTTGCTCATGCAGTTCCAACAGGTGCCGCGACAGGCGCAGGCGTGCCAGGTGCCAGTCCGGTCGCTGCCGGCTGGTGACCAGCACTACCAGGCCGTCAGGCAAATGATTGAGGAAAAATTGCAGGCAGCGATCCAGCACCGGGCCCTGGGCCAGGTGATAGTCATCCAGCACCAGCAATAACGGCGAACGCACGGACAGATGCACAGCCAACTCGTCGAGCAGGCCGTCGAGCCATTCTTCGAAGGCAAAGGGTTGGTGACGCTGGCGCATTTTCAGCAAGCCCAGGGATTGGGCGCCGAGTTGCGGGAAATACTGTTGCAAGCCGTCAAGCAGCCGCTCCAGGAAACGGCCGGGGTCACTGTCCCGTGGGCTCAGGCCCAGCCACAGGCTTTGCCACTGGGCTGGCAACCCCTGACAGAACTCCACCGCCAACGAGCTTTTGCCAAACCCGGCAGGCGCGCTGACCAGCAACAGTCGCCCATCAAGGCCCGCATTCAGCCGTTCGCACAGGCGCGGGCGCAGCACGTAGCCGTCAGGCAGTGGGGGCCTGTAGAAGCGGCCTTCCAGGGTCGGCATCACCACACTGGCAGGCCCATGGGTTCGGGACAGATCAGTCATCGCCGGGCTCTTGTAGAAGGCTGTTGTCGGCATTGCAGATGTCCGCAGACTAGCGGTAAAAGCGGCGGGATTGTAGATCTTTGCAACAAATGGCTGAAAAAGAACTGCGACAAGAAATATCCCTTCCAGCCGCCAAGAAAGCTATAGGAGCGAGCTTGCTCGCGAAGCACTCAAAAAAAACGCGCCCATCCAGGATGGGCGCGTGATCGTTGGCGACCCTCGCGAGCAAGCTCGCTCCTACTGGTGATCAGCTCCGCGTGGGAGCGATCATTAGCAGGGGTTAGCGAACACCGTCCTGGCGCAGGGCCGCTGGGGTGAAGTCGCTGGTGGTGGCGGTGAAGCCGAAGTCATAGGCCTGCTTCTCTTCGTTCTTCATGCCCAGGGCCAGATAGCGGCCGGACTGCAGGTCGTAGAGGGTTTCCAGGGCGTACCACGGCACTTGCTTGTCGTAGTAGTTCTCGGCATGGGCTTCGGCGACGCGCCACAGTTGGCCGCGACCGTCGTAGTGGTCGATCACCGCGGCTTGCCAGGTGTCTTCGTCGATGTAGAAGTCACGTTTGGCGTAGATGTGGCGCTGGCCTTCCTTCAAGGTGGCGACCACGTGCCAGACACGGCGCAGCTCGTAGCGAGCCAGGTCCTGGTTGATGTGGCCAGCCTTGATGATGTCGGCGTACTTGAGCTTGGGATCGTCGACCTTGTAGCTGTTGGAGGCGATGTACATCTCTTTCTTGCCTTCCAGCTTCCAGTCGTAGCGGTCCGGCGCACCGTTGTACATGTCGAGGTTGTCGGAGGTGCGCAGGCCATCGGCGGCAGTACCCGGGCCGTCATAGGACACTTGCGGCGCCCGACGCACGCGGCGCTGCCCGGCGTTGTAGACCCAGGCCGAACGCGGCTCTTTGACTTGGTCCAGGGTTTCGTGCACCAGCAGTACACCACCGGCCAGGCGCGCTGGCGCAGTCACTTGCTGCTTGAAGTAGAACAGCACGTTGCCTGGGTTTTTCGGATCGAAGTCCTTCATCTTGTCGCGGAACACGAACTGGTCGCGGAAGTACACCAGGCTGTAGGAACCGTTGGTTTGCGGGGTGGCCTGGGTGACCAGGCGGGTCACGCTGCCGCCGCGATAACGGGTGATGTGGTTCCAGATCACTTCAACACCGCTCTTGGGAATCGGGAACGGGACGGCGGTTTCGAAGTTTTCCAGGCCGTTTCCGCCGGACACCAGGTTGGTGGTGGTGGCGTTTTTCTTGATCGAGGCAAACACCTCAGCCGGTACCGTGGCACCGCGATGGGTCGGGTACACCGGCATCTTGAAGCTGTCCGGGTAGCGCTTGAACATCGCGTATTGCCCTGGGGCCAGCTTGTCTTTGTATTGCTCGACGTTCTGCGCGGTGATGGTGAACTGCGGTTGCTCGCTGGCGTACGGGTTGGCGAGGAAACCACGGGCGTCCACCGCGCCGGCATTGGTCGGCAATGGCGACCATTTCGGAATGGTGCCGGCCGCGTTACCGGCCATCTCGGCGCCCATCGGGGTCAGGGTCGTGCCGAGCTTGGCGGCTTCATCTGCCGAGACTGCCGCCATGACGTTGCTCGCCAGGATCGACAGCCCAAGCACACCCACGTGCAACAGACTTTTTGTTATTTTCATGCTCTGGTCTTCCTGAATACATGCCACTTGAAAAGAGTGTGCTTAGAAGTTGGCGCCGAAGCTCAACGCGACAAAGTCGCGGTCATCCACGGTGCTGAACTTGCCACCAAAGAAGTTGGTGTACGCCAGGCTCGCGGTGTAGGTGTTCTGGTATTCGGCATCCAGGCCCAGGCTGACCGCCTTGCGACCTTCCTCAAAGTTGCCGCCAGGGCCTGGCGAGTAACCTTTGACGTCATGGGACCAGGCCACGTTGGGCTTGAGGTTCACGCCCGCGAACACATCCGGGTATTCCCAGATGGCACGGGCACGGTAGCCCCAGGACGTTGCAGTGGTATAGCCGTCGTTATTGCAGTTGGTGTTCAGGCCGGCAGCGTTGGGCAAGCCGGCGCCGTTGGCGGTGGAGTTGTTGAGGGCGTTGCAAAACCCACCTGGCAGCGTGCCTGGGCCGAACACCGGGTCGCGGCCGTAACGAGCCTGGGATTTGCTTTCCAGGCCACCCACGTGGGTCACGCCGATTTCACCGACGGTGGTGAGGCGGCTGGCGCCCATCACCTGATCGAAGAAGTGCGTGAAGGTGGTCTGGAACTGGGTGACTTCCTTGCGGTTGTAGCCGTGCAGGTCCTGGCCCGGCGTGCCCTTGAGCACGGACGCATTGCCAAAGCCTGGGATCGGCGTGACGCCGGCGAACAGAATATCCGTGGTGCTCAACTGCACCGGCGCATTCGGACGGTAGCTCAACTCACCGCTCCAGGCGGTGCCGGTAGGCAAGGTGGTGGAGAAACTCAGGCCGTAGAGGCGGATATCTTCCGGGTACTCGACGAAGTAGTTCGAGCTACCCGCCACGATCAACGGCCGCAAGGCCCCCAGTGGCCCCAGCGGACGCGTGTAGGCCGCCGATGGCGCGCCCTGCGCACTGAAGATCGGCGCACGGCTGTGGTAGTTCATGAAGTAGGCGCCGAATTCGGTATCCAGCGGTTCGAAGTTGTAGCGCATGGCCACGCCGAACTGGCCGCTGTCGCGTGCATCACGGTCCGGCCCACGGCGCACCAGCACGCCTTCGCTGTTGACGTCCACACCCAAGGCCCCCAGGGTCGGCAGGGCGGCGGCAGGAATGGTGGAACGCTTGTTCAGTACCCGCAGGTTATTGCTGCAACCATCGGAGATCACGTCCGGCTGCGAGAAGAACGTGCCGCAGTTATCGGTCACGGTCTGGTCCCACTCCAGCTGGTAAAACGCCTCGGCCGACAGATTGTCGGTGAGCGACTGGGACACGTAGAACATGTTCACCGGGATCAAGCCTTCCTTGATCTCGGCCCCCGGACGACGAAACGCCGACACGTCGATCGGGTTGATGGAGTTGATGCCGCCACCGATGAAGGTGCTCTCACCCCAGCTCACCACCTGCTTACCAAAACGCACGGAACCCGGTGCATCGGCAATCGAGTAGTTATGGTAGACGAATGCATCGAGAATCTGCCCGCCCGAAGACTTGGCGCCCTCTTTGCGGTTGTTGTCGCTGATGTCCTTGAACGGACGGCTTTCGTCCTTGAGTTCGAAGTCGTACCAGTACTTGCCACGCACAAACACACCGGTGTCGCCGTACTTCAGTTCCAGGTCGTGGATGCCCTTGAAGATCTTCGAGAACGTCTCGCCGCGCTTGAAGTTCAAGTGGCCGTCATCGGAGGTCTGGGACAGGCCCTTGCCGCCGTTGTTGGCACCGATCAGGTCACGATTGGGTTTGGCTGTGGACCAGCTAGCGCCCACGGAAAGCGACGAGTCAAAGCTCCCTTCGATTTCACCAATGTTGAAACTGACGCCGAATGCCGGCCCGGCGAGCGTAGAAGCGAGGCTGACGGCCAGGGGCAGTCTTGCCCGGCGCCAGAACTGGTTTACTGAGGTCATCGACGCTACTCCATGTGCATATTTTATTGTTATGGCAGTGAGCCCTTTCTTCAGATGTAACGGCCGGGATACAACGATTCCAATGCCGCATCGCCACCGAGCCTCCATGGCTCGAAGCGCAACATCCGCGAAAAACTCTGAAAGGGACTATAGCCAGAGGGGGGTAGTGCTTGATCCCTCTAAAGTGTGATTTGCATCACCAACCTGTCTGCCACAACCCTTTCGCCACGCCGACGAAGGTCGACGCCGGAAGAATGGCTGAAATTCGGCAAATCACAAGTAAAGGCTTGATATAGAGCATTGCCGCGCCCGAACGGGCGCGGCGAGAGGGTTCAGAGCGTGGACAGGAACGTGCTGTTGTTGGCCTGCCACTCGATGATGTCGACGCGGATACGTTTCTTGTCGAGCTTGCCGACACTGGTCTTGGGAATTTCAGTAACAACGGCGATCTGGCTCGGGATCGCCCACTTGCTCAAATGCCCCAGCTCGACAAAAGGCTTGAGGTGCTCCTTGAGCTCTCGCGCATCGATCACATGCCCTTCACGCACCACCAACAACGCGAAGGGACGCTCGCCCCATTGCGGATCGGCAATGCCCACCACCGCCACTTCCCGCACCGCCGGGTGACGACTGACCAGGTCTTCCAGAGCCAGGGAAGAGATCCATTCGCCGCCGGTCTTGATCACATCCTTGATGCGGTCACGGATATCAATCACGCCGAAGGCATCCAGCGTAGCCACATCACCGGTGTGCAACCAACCACCGGCCCAGAGTTCGGCGCCCTTTTGCGGCTCTTTGTAGTAACCCTCGGTCAGCCACGGCGCGCGCAGCACCAGTTCGCCCTGGGTTTCGCCATCGGTGGGCAAGAAATGACCGTCGGTGTCCATGATTGCCGCCTCAACCAACGGGCCCGGCACACCGGCCTTGATGCGGTAGGTGGTGCGCTCATCTTCGCTGCCGGCCATCAGCTCATCATTGAGGTGAGCGCAGGATACCAGCGGCCCGGTCTCGGACATGCCATACGCGGCGGTCAGTTGAATGCCTCGGGCCTTGGCGGCTTCGTACAGCGAACGGTTGAGGGCGCTGCCGCCGATGACGATTTTCCACCCGCCGAAATCCACGTTCTGCGCCGCCTTGGCGTTAAGCACCATTTGCAGGATGGTCGGCACACAGTGGGAGAACGTCACCTTTTCCTTGCGCCACAGTTCCACCAGGTATTCCGGGTCGTAGCGGCCGGGGTACACCTGCTTGAGCCCGAGCATGGTCGCCACATACGGCAAGCCCCAGGCGTGTACATGGAACATCGGCGTGATCGGCATGTACACGTCGTTGGTGCCCAGCAGCCGCACGCTGTCGACGCTGCCCATGATGGTCGCCACGCCAATGGTGTGCAGCACCAGTTGCCGATGGGTGAAGTACACACCTTTGGGGTTACCGGTGGTGCCGGTGGTGTAGAAGGTGGTGGCGACCGAGTTTTCGTCAAAATCCTCGAAGTCATAGCTGGGGCTGGCGGCGGCCAGGAGGGTTTCGTACTCACCGACCAAGTTGGGTAGCTCGGCGGTGTGGGTGTCACCATCGGTAATCAACAAGGTCTTGTCGACAGTAGTGAGCTGCCCGGCAATCGCCTGGTAGAGCCCCACGAACTCACTGTTGACCAGCACAAAGCGGTCTTCGGCGTGGTTCATGGTGTACAGAATCTGCTCCGGCGACAGACGCACGTTAATGGTGTGAATCACCGCGCCAATCATCGGGATGGCAAACATGCACTCCAGGTAACGGTGGCTGTCCCAGTCCATCACCGCCACGGTATCACCGGCCTTGACCCCGGCTTCGGTCAGCACATTGGCCAGGCGCGCAACGCGCTCGATCAGCGTCGGATAGCTGTAGCGCAGCTTGTCTCGATAGATAATTTCCCGGGTCTTCTCGTAGCGAGTCCCGGACATCAACAGGCGCTTGATCAACAGCGGATACTGGTACGCACCTTCGGCGGGCGGGATAACACGGGTCTGCAACATAAGAATCCCTTTAATGACTGCACGGTCTTGGCTTGAAGACCTGCACTGTAGAGCGCTTATGGTTCAGCCAAATCAGCCAAAGGAATGATTTGCAGGCGCCAGCAAATGCTAGCTTTGCGCCACTATCCGGACGTCATGGCGTTCCAATTTTGGAGGGGGCTTGGTCCCGATGGCGACCCAACTCTGTAGCGATCGACGGTAACCACGATGCGAAGCGAGTAGCTCTTGCTCTTGCTCTTGCTCTCGCC